>JAYVKA010000323.1:0-5076 GCA_043768885.1 Planctomycetota bacterium | reverse complement strand
CGTCAAAATTTTCATTTGTCTCGAATCGACTGCCGTCAAAACAGGACGAATCAAGAGGTTCGTTAACGGATATCCAGGATAGCTGTACCTCGATACTGCGTTCGCCCCTTTGGCGTCTTCCGGAAATCTCTTCCGAACGCATGTCACTGTAATTGGCCGATTTGCCAACCATTACAGCGTTTCGTTCGTCCCACCTAAAGAACAACGGCCCACCGATCGTGACGAGCTTGCCGCGAACCGAATGCAGCAGTTCTTTCTTCAAGGGCACCAGATCGACCAAATCGTACGTATAGACAATTGCTCCGCCAATTGAATCCGGTTGTCCCACGCCCGGCTTGATGTCAAACACCAGCTCCACTCGATTGCCCCCGGCAATCGAGTGCCGCACCAACTGGCCACCATCGCGAAACCGGTTAACATTGGTTTTTGCCGTATCCAAAGTTTGCCATGAAAAACCTACAGCCGTGCCGAAACCACGAAAATCCGGCAGTTCAAGAAACTGTGGAATGCCGCCCCGACTCCATTGTGCATCCCTTCGAGTGTACTCCTTTGCCGGACCTGGAAACTCACGCCGGGCGATCGTTTCGCCTTCTCCCGCTACGCTTGCCCTTCGCCTGGACGTAGTTACTGCCACATCATCCGGCGTATTGGATTTCGAAAGGTCGGTTACGGTAATCGTCTCCTCTTCCAACAGGCAGAAATTGCTGTTTCTGTAGTCAAATGCAAATCGCTGATCTTTTACCGAATGGCTAAGGACTCCATCCTTGTTAAAACTGTCGGACCTTCCAATCGAATCAAAAGTGTATTTTGTTCTGACCAATACGTCTCCAGAAACAAGTGCCTCCGCATTGGCCAAATAAGCGTCCATGATGCTACAGATTTGCGATGCCTCAACACCGCTGAGTTCCTGTCCATGCGTATACACGTGACATGGAATCAGGGTTAGCACGAATACCAATGCACCAGTCAGGCAAACTCTTAACCAGGAATCACAATTCAGTCTTTGATGACCAACTCGCGGCCTGTAGTCAAGTGCATCCAAATTTTGGCACATGGTCCAGACTCCCGGAATCGTTTGGTGAGGTTGGGCAAAGAGCTGAGATCGGCAAAATAGCTGCTTCGAAGAAGTACTAAGGCAAAAAAGGACAATTTTTCGAAGGGTCAGTCCAATAAGAAATCCAAAGTCCATATCCGGGTCTTACAAAATCTGATGTCATACAAGGACCGGCCGGCTCCGATCCCAATGAAGCGTCGCAGTTGCACCATTTCGCCGACCCACATTCAATAGCACTCGCGAACAAGCCGCCCCTACCGTCGAATTCAGTCTCCATTACCGTTTGAATCACCCTGTAGGGATCGCCCTGATAAAAAAACTGAACGGACTTGAGACAAAGCAAGTCGCCATCATCCAACAATGTTGGGTCCAAGGTGTGGCCAACACCGATTTCACCCGTTTGAGGAAATTCGGCTGAATACACAATGCAAAAATTGTTGGGGTTTTGGGCACAGGGCCAATCCGGACCAAAAACTCCCCAACATGTCGTCGGCTCGGCATCAATCCAGCAGTCGGCACCGTCGTCGATTCCCGGAGCTGTGTTGGGAATTTGCTGGGAAAGCACCAATCCCGGCACGAGAAAGATTACCGCCAGCGTTAAACAAATTCGTTTCATGTTAATGGTCTCCTGCAAATGTAAAGGGTGTATTCAGCGTAAACGACTGACGATCCGTTCGGATAACCCACTTCAAATCGTCTGGTTCTGGTCCGGTTGTCTGTTTTGGCATTCTGACTGCCAGCCGGTAGATTCCAACCGCGATTTCTTTCGCTTGGACATCTACCTGATTTTCGCGGAAAGTTGCAGTCAATTCTTGCAAAACCTCCGTTTTCAAAGAACTTGGCTCCGTATGTTCGGAGTTGGAGAGCGGCCGGAATCGGACAAGGGCGGAGGCGATAAACATCTCGCGATAGTCCGGGTCGGGCCGAAAAAAAAGTGATTCCGGCGTAATTACGACGGGCAATGTTCTGCGAATGGATACTTGAATGGCCGCCATTGTTTCCTTTTCACCTGCCTGGCGAACGCCGAAAGATCCATGAAGGGCATTGCCATCGAAAACCGACTTTGCAGCCGACAGTGTTGCCACGAAAGTACCATCGGTTTTCCCTTTTTCAAGTTTCACCAGCAGATCAGCGAAAGAATCGGATTTGACCACCTCCAGTTTCCCGAATTCAATTGGGCTGGAAAAAGTTCCCGGAAATTGCCACTCCCCAATTTCTCCCTCGAACGTCAATTGTTGCCATCCAGTCTCGAAGCCGAGGTGTCCTGCGACTTCAAAAACCAGCTCAATTTCACCAACATGTTTGCCTTCATTACTAAAAAAGAACTGAATCCTGTTGGATTGGTTATGCCCTTGAACCCGGAATTTGATTATCCCGTCGGCAACCTTGCCAGAACCCAATTCCCCCAATTTGAATTTTGCACTTCCACACGCACAGCTTGACTCGACCTTGTTGAAAACAAAATCACGTTTTGACGTGTTCAGAACTTTCAGATTCAACTCGTAGGCCTTGCCCGACGGCAACGGTTCAGGAAATTCGTATCTCCCTCTCAAGAATTCGGGCAGTTTTTCAATTCCCGTGTTTTGAACAAGCTTTGGATCAGGAAAGGGATCCACCAAATTGAGAGATACTTCCAATCGTGTAACCGGTTCTTGGGCGAACAATTGATGGCAAGAACCGAACAAGCCAAAAAAAACTGAAAAGCCAAGTAGGAGAAAATGTCTCGTCATTGAAAGATCCCCAGTTTGCCGGGAGAAACTGACAACGGTCGGCAGATGCTCGTTTTGTAACCGTTCACGGGCCGAAAAATCCAACAAGCCATGCTCAACATAACCGGTTTGTAGAACAGGTCAAAACAATTTTTGGATTCCTTCCTTCCTTGAAATGCCTGAATTCCATGCAAAATCATGGGTTTTGGACGATTTTCAATGTGCTGCGATGTTTTCGGAAAATTTCCGGACAGGTTCCCGATCGACGCAACCCGGCGGACCAAATTTCAAGACCATTCCCGATATGGACCAGCTTCACGACTCGATTGTCGGGTGCACATTTCAAGCTCGACGAATGGCGGGTTGGTTTTCGGGAAAAGCAGCACCTGGTGTTCGCCAGGCAAGTCTGTTGGAAGTTCAACGGCCACTGGATCGCGCGAACGGCTTGGCCATGTTCCGCTCGTGCGCGCCCGAAAATTTGCCTGGGAGACCAATTCCTTGCCGGCCGAATGCGGATCAATTCATGAGTTGTGGAATGATCCATTTCTCATTCCAAAGGCGGCTCTGTGCGACGTTGCCCGGACAATCTCCGGGCTCTAACCGCCGGGTATTGGCCATCTTTGCTGTTTCGCGCCCCGACTGCGAAAGGGCTCCCTTTGTGCGCCCCAAACGCAGCATAATTTATACCTGGCGAATCCCCAAAAACGCCATTGAGATATCGTTTCCCGCTTTCCAGCGGTAAGATGATTGGGCGTCGTGAAGGACTCCGCACACAACCAATTCGGGACACCCTGATTCAAACTCCTTTCCGATGCGTGTCTTGCATCATTTTTCAACCCGTGAGTTGCAGTTCATTCGGGCCTTCGCCTTGAACAAATGTCCTGAGCTTTCACCGGGAACTTCGGAGTTTGGCCGATGAATTCTGAGTCCATTTTGTCCCATGCCCGCAAGCTTGACGCAGAAGATCCCCTGCGGCGCTTTCGTGATGAATTTCATGTGCCGCTGGATAAAAACGGAACACCATTCGTCTACTTCGTCGGCAACTCGCTCGGCCTGCAACCGAAACGAACTTCGCAGTTCGTGAACGAGGTCCTGGAAACGTGGCAAAGCGAGGCAGTGCGGGGACATTTCACTGGCGAATTTCCGTGGATGCCGTATCACGAATTTCTGACGGCACCAATGGCCCGAATAGTTGGGGCTCTGGATGACGAAGTCGTTGTGATGAATTCTCTGACGGCCAATTTGCATTTGATGATGGCCAGTTTTTACCGGCCTGCCGGGAAGAAATCCAAAATCCTGATCGAAGGGCACGCTTTTCCGTCCGACCATTACGCTGTCGAATCGCATATCGCGGCGCGGGGGCTCGACCCGGTGGAAAACATGGTCGTGGTTCAGCCGAACCCGACCGACGGCTGTTTTGACATCGGCGCGATTTGCAGCCTGATAGAGGAACAAGCGAGTGAACTGGCGCTGGTTTTGCTGCCCGGCGTTCAGTACTACACCGGCCAGGTTTTTGAGATCGAGCGACTGACCCGCGTTGCCCATTCGAACAATGTCACGATCGGTTTTGATCTGGCTCATGCGGCGGGAAACCTGAATCTGCGATTGCACGACTGGGGGCCCGATTTTGCGGTCTGGTGTTCCTACAAATATTTGAACAGCGGTCCCGGTTCTGTTGGCGGGTGCTTTATTCACCAGCGACATGTGAAGAACAAAAATCTGCCGCGACTGGCCGGTTGGTGGGGGCATGACAAAGACACCCGATTTCTGATGCAAAACGATTTCATGCCGATTCCGACTGCCGAAGGTTGGCAGCAAAGCAACCCGCCGATCCTTTCGTTGGCCGCGATACGTGCTTCGCTGGCTGTATTTGATGAAGCGGGCGGTATGGAACCACTTCGCAAGAAATCGGAACTGATGACCGGCTATTTTGTCGGATCGATCGACGCACATTTGGCAGGCAAAGTCGAGATCTTGACGCCCGAACCGCGTGGATGCCAATTGTCGTTGAAGGTCGTGGCAAGTGGATTTGGGGGGAAGTCAGTTAAGGAGGCACTCGACGCTGCGGGGTTTGCAACCGACTGGCGTGAGCCCGACGTGATTCGCGCGGCTCCGGTGCCGCTGTACAACCGGTTCGAAGAAATCGCAAAATTTGTCATCGCGCTCAAGGAAATTCTGGGATAACAACGTGGGTCGAGAAAAGAAAATCGTGCTGGTCGGTGGCGGACTGGTCGGATCGCTGTTGTCGGTGGTGCTGGGACGACGCGGATATCGGGTCACGGTCTTTGAAAAACGTCCTGATATGCGCCGCAA
>JAYVKA010000322.1:0-2115 GCA_043768885.1 Planctomycetota bacterium | reverse complement strand
ATCGAAAGCTTTCGAAACGAAGGCTCGAAAATTCTGGGAGCACTCTTTGGCGCAAAATTGCCGCAAGTGCTGGGGGCGTTCTCAAAGGCCAGTGGTTTGGATGAAGCGAGGTCGTCAGCGTTTTTGAAAATCGCTGCGCCGTTCGTGATGGGTATCCTCGGGAAAATCGTTGGCAAGCAGTCGCTGAACGTTGCCGGGATGGCGAGTGTTCTTTCGGTGCAGCCCGATTACATTCCGACTCCAGCCCCAACGACTCCAACCGCACGGGTTTCCGAATCGGCTGGTCCATCGACAGCAGTTTCATCCCGTTCGCCAAACGAAAAAGGTTCGACGGCGTCCGACGAACCTGAAACAATCGGCGGATCGATCGTCAAATATGCGATGGCGTTTTGCTTTGGAGCAATCGCGGTTCTGGGAAGCATGTGGTATGTGAACCAGTGGGGTAGTTCGGCAGAGGCTAACGGCGAATCCAGTACCAAGGCTGTCCCCCAGGAATCTGCCGGGTTGTCCGATTCGAACCGGGCTCTTTCCGAAGCTCCGCACAGCGTTTCACCAACAGAAGGATTCGACCTGGAAAAGGTGCTGGAGAAGTTTGGAGGTATTGCCGCCGGTTTCAGGGACCTTAACGCGGAGAACGCGCCGGCGATTGCGGAGAAACTGACCGGGTTGAGCGAAACCATCGATGGGATTGGGTTGGACCGGTTGAAAGGCCTTTCCCGCAACCTGTTTTCGATTGCCGTGAAAAAGTTCCGGAGTGAACTGGATGAGATGGTTGAAGAAAATCGTGACGATCAAATCATTTCGGTGATCAAACCGGCGATTCAAAAGCTGAAGGACAAACTTGCGGAACACGGATTCTGAATTGCGGACATCACCCTGATTCCGCATAACAAACACATTCCGCAAAGCCTGGTAAGTCGTCAATATCAGGTCCGGCTTTGGGTTGCGACGCGAATTCCAACTAAAACGATTGAAATGGCTCCCCTTGTTCAAACCGAACCAAATGATCTTTCGGTGCCGGACAAAAGACCGGCATATTCCGACCGGAAAACGGTGTTCCTGAACCGGGAAACGATATTGCAATCGACCGGGAACGGGGTTGCCACCGAATATCTGAACGAAGCCCCAGTCTTCCAGGGCTGATTCACGGAATCTTTGCGTCTACATGGAACGGATTGTCATGCCATCCCTTCGAGCCCCGATTATCCTGCTGGTCGTTGTGACCGCTTTCACTTTCCAGTCTTCCGTCTCATCTGGTCAAACCAAATACCGGCTGGCAAGTTACCCGAATCAGGATGGCCTCTTGCCGCCGCGGTTGAGCGGACAGGATCAGCAACCCGGTTCGGCCTTTGGCTTTTCGAACCAGGACAACCAGAAACCGACTGAAGGCCAGGCTCCGATCGTAATCGACCCCAGCATGTTACGGGGTGGCGACCAAAGCGGCTCGGGTGAATTGCCGCCCTTGCCGCAACTGGAAGAGAATCGCCCGCCGGACCAGAAAGTTATAATCAATGAAAAATATGCTGGCTGGAAACAGGCTGGAACCGAAGTCGATGACTCACCGGTGGAGAACCCCATTCGCAGCAGTTGGGTCCTGATCGGATCGGCCGGCGCACTGAAGGGGACTGTTGTCGGAGACGAAAAAGTCGATGTGAAAAAGCTGCCGTTGTATTTGCTGGACCGCGGCGCCGTTGTTGCCGAAACCAAAACTGACGCCAACGGAAATTTTTCCTTCAACAATGTCAGCCAGGGGAGCTACTCGCTGATCGGCTTCGGTGACAATGCGTTTTTTGCTTTCGGCTTCAATGCCATTGAGCACAAATTGTCATTGGCCGGGAAAATGCAGACTGCGATCCGCATTCAGGCCACGGAAAACAAAACCACGATCAACCTGGACTGGATTCGTTTCTTTGCACCGAACGTATACTTCAGGGTGCTGGGAATCCATCCCGTAAAAGAGACCCTCAAGGACCCGGCAGAATTTTACGGACTCGAAGGCATCTCGTCATTCGGTCCGGATGCGGTTCCTGCAACGAGCGTTGCGGGCCAGGTAGTTCCCCTGAACAGTGAAGGGGTTTTGATTGGTCGCGTTCACCAAATCAACGGAAGCAATGG
>JAYVKA010000321.1:0-18709 GCA_043768885.1 Planctomycetota bacterium | reverse complement strand
CGATCTGGCTTCGGAGCTGGTTCAGGAAACGTATTTGCAAGCCTGGCAGGGACTCGGATCGTTGCGGGACCATACCAGGCTGCGGGCGTGGATGTTCGGGATTTTGCGCTTTCAGTTTTCGAAACAGATTCGTCGCGAGTTACGGACAAGCAGTTTGTCGCCGGAAGTTGCCGGAGAAGTTGCGGAATCCGGTAACGATGGAAACGACGAGTTAAAGGACACGGTACAGTCTGCAATCGGCGAGTTGGGCGAAGAGTTTCGATTGCCGATTCTGCTGGTATCGATGGAAGGGATGCCGGTCGATGAAGCTGCGGAGATTTTGGAGATACCGCGGGGAACAGTCCTTTCCCGACTGCACCGAGGGCGTCAGAAGTTGAAAGAGATTTTGGAGCGAACTGGTGAATTCAAGTGACGATGAAAAACTTGACGCGATGTTGCGCGATGTTTCGGTCCCGTCGGGACTGATGGACCGTTTGCGCGAGATTCCGAACGAACCAGTTGTTGGAATTCCAGACTCCAACTGGAAAATCGGCAGGCGGGTGATTGGCCTTGCCCTCGCGGCAGGCCTGGCCGGGATCGTGATTTGGATTGCCTGGCCACCGGCACCCAGCCAGCTGCCAGTGGCTATGACACCCGATTCCGTTACGGCGGAAGACGAATTGAAAAAATTGGAACTGGACAGGATGAACGAGTTGGCTTTGGAAATCGAAATGCTTTCGAAACGCCTGGAGTTGAGGGAACTGGAATCAAAACTTCGCGATCTTGAACGTACGGCTCCGATTCCGTCCCTTTCCATCGAAGACACCGAGTCACTGGTCCTATGCCTTGCCGATCAATCGGCGATCGCCTGGGGAGCCGAACCCGAATCAGTCCGGGCCGACATGCAAAAAATCATCGAGATGTATCCGCACACCGCCGGCGCCAGAACTGCCAACGAGTTTCTGGCCAGGGCAACCGACCAAAATTCCATGAAACCCTAACGAGGAGTTATCGATGTCCAATTCAGTTTCAATATCCGCCAAACTGGCGATGGTTCTTGCGCTAGCAATCTGCGGGGCGAATTCTGCTGGCGCATTGCAAAGCGTGGGCGAGCCAGATCCAGGGAGTGGCAACCGGCTAAATGCAGGGACCATTTCCCTAACTGAGCAAAAATCCTTTTTTCAGGAAAAAATTGTCGAAGCGAAGCAGGCAATGGTTCAACGCTCCGAACGGATAAACGAAGCAATCATCCACGCACAGGAGTTTGAGGCGAGGCGGAAAGAACTATTGAAAAAGCAGGATGAGATCGGAGTTTCGAGCGAATCGTTCGGCGAAATTATGCGAATGCTCCAGGCTTCCAGAGTCGAACTGATGATTGATCTGGCGGGGAGCGAGGCCAGGAGGGTAGCGTTGCAAAAATCGATTTCTGAGCAAATCAAAACTGTCGAATTCGAAGCACAGTTGGCACTGAAAAAGGAATTCATTGAACTTCAAGGTAATATTCTCGACAGGACCAAGGAACTCTACGAAAAAGGAAGTGCGCCACAAGAGTCGTACATTAGGGCCCGTCAGGAGTTTTTGGTGGCGAAAATAGAGCTTGCCGAATACCAAAGGTCTAGTGAGCAAACTGGAAATTCTGCAACAGCGATTCAACTCTTGGACGTTTCCCTGGAGCGTGCGGAAAAAACTGCCCGGTTGGCGAAAGTGGAAAGCCTGCTCGGGCAATTTGCTGCCGAGCGGGAGTCGATCCAGGAAGTCGGCAAATTGGAAGGGCAACTTGATGTTCGCGCCATGAAGATCAACCAATTCGAAAACGAAAGGCTGGATTTCGAAACAAGAATCAGAAACTATGAATTGGAGCTCGAGAAACTGGAAAAATTGTTGGGGAATACGCCCAAGGCTGACAAGTGAGCCGTGGGCCGTGAGGCACCGGGTTTCGATACTGGCCCGGCCGCTTACGCGTCACGGCTCACAATGTGGCGTTGTTCAACCAGACATTGCCATTGTCGAAACAAAAGAATCGCCAGTGAGCCGTGGGCCGTGAGGCACCGGATTGCGACTCTGGCCCGACCGCTTGCGCGTCACGGCTCACAATGTGGCGATGCCTAACCAATAGGGCATTTCTTCCCTCCAGAATTGAAGGAACACGACAATGAGACGATCTGTAATCTGCCTTGCAATAACTTGTTCGATGGTTGGTCTTTTGGGCGCTTCCAGCTTGTCGGGGCAGGAAGGAGTCTCGTCCTTCTCCATGGCAATGTCGCGGGCCGGAATGGCTCCTGAATTCGAACATGTTCGGATCGAGGAGTTTATCAACTACCATCGCCATGCGATCCCACAGCCCGAAGGCGATCAACGTGTCCAGCTGAGTTTGAAATGGAATCGATTGAGCGGGAACCGCGCAATCGTTCAGGTTGGACTGGCCACTCCAGGAATTTTTGATCCCGACCGAATGCCTCCCTTGAATTTGGTGCTGGTCATCGATCGAAGCGGATCGATGTCGGGGGACCGGATTGCCAACGTCAAGAAATCGTTGCTTGCATTCGTCGAGCGATTAAGGCCGTCGGATTTGGTCACCATCGTCGGTTTCAGTGATGAAGCGAGAGTCGTTTTGGAGCCTTGTGGAAAGACCAAACAAAAAGAAATCCGAAATGCCATCGAACAGATTGAAGCCAATGGTTCGACGAACTTACACGACGGCTTGATGTTGGGTTACAAAATGGCCGAGCAGAACTTTGATCCGGATCGATCCAACCGCGTGATCTTGCTGACTGACGGAATTGCCAACGTCGGAACGACGAATCCTAAGACCATCGCCGAAGAATCGAAAGCCTTCAACAACAAAGCGATTACTCTGTCAACGATTGGACTGGGTCACGACCTTAATCAGGATTTGCTTCGCGACCTGGCGGATGCGGGGCACGGGCTGATCCATTTTGTGGCAGATGCCGCCGACATTGAAAAAACATTTATTAAGGAACTGGACAGCCTGCTCGCTCCGGCAGCCAGCAAAGTCCGCTTGAAAATCGAATGTGAAAATTCCAGGCCCGAACGAATCTTCGGATACGAACCCAAGTCGAAGGGAAAGGCGGTGTCCTTCCGGCTGGATGACCTGAATTACGGTGCGACTCAGGTTGTGTTGTCGGAATGGAGCCTGAAAAAGATGCCTTCGAACATTCAGGTGACGCTCAGTTATGTGGATGCAGTTTCGGGCGAGAAATCGGAACTGCTCCAGTCGGTGACGCTGGATGAATCGAAATATTCCAGCCAACAGACTTTGTCGGATTGGGATCTGAACAAAAATTACACGATTGCAGTTCTGGCCAATTCCATTTCCGAAGCAGCCAGACTTGCAGAAAGCGATCGGTATTCGGAGTCGGAGCAGGAGCTGAGCCGTTCGCTGAAGTTTTCGCGCAAGTCTTCCATGTTGGAGGCTGATTCGGACGTCCATCGCGTAGTTAAGTTGGTGAAGAATTTTCGCGACTCAATCCGAAAACACGTTTCGACAAATGCTGACCGTGATCGATAGAATTGGGTCGGATTATTCTTCAGGCGTTTCATCGCCATCGATTTTCCAGTCGTCGAAAGGTTCGTCATCGCCGACATCGAGGAACGACTGGCATTTGGGGCAAACCTGAACGGTGCCGTGCTGAATTGCCGCAAATTTGGTAACCGTCAGGCAACTGTCGCACTGGACCGGAATGGGCTCGGCATTTTCCAGTCGTTTTTTTTCCTGTTCCCGATGTTGCCGAATCTGTTCCGAAAACTGCAACACGAGGGCTCTGGCTTTTTCGTATGTGTCTTTTTCGACCCAAACCTGTGGTGGCTGCGGATCAGCCAGCGTGCCACCAAAAACATTTGCCCCGTCCTGCGACTGGTCTTCGACAACCGCTGCGTCGATCGAGTTTTCGATCAGAAACGACTGAATGACATGCGCATCGGCTTCGGTTTCACCGGCAAACACAACAACTGGGTCTTTGAGATTCATAGGGAACTTTCCGAAAATCGGTCTGGTGAAGGGCGAGTGGCATTCAGCGCATAATCCTGAACAGGAATCGCGGAATCGGCCCAATGCAAGCCCGAACCGCGAGCGAGTGATTTTCGGCGAACAAAAAATTCACTCGCTCACGTTTCGAGCTGGTATTTTCACAGTTTCACCTGAGGCGCTGGATGGAAGCTCTTAACTTGATTTGTTTGCGAATTGGGACAATACCATTTGGCAAATGTCGGTATCGACAATTGATTCCGGCATCTTCGATTGCAGGTTGTTACACCATAAAACACTTTCCGATTCGGCAGAAGGGTGAATGACTCCGTGCGAGCCGCGGATCAAGGTTGCGTCGAGTGGAACTGAGCGCGTTTGCATGTCGAAGAACAGTTCGACCGGGTCGTAGCCTGGTTTTCGGTGAATATCGACAGTGCGGGCAAAGGCGGGAGCGTGGGCGTCGTCCAGCCACCAGTAATACGCCTGCCAGCTGTTGGAGTGGCTGAGCAGAATTACGTCGCCACTTCGCTCGTGATTCATACCGAGTTGTGCTCGATCGTCACCGGCCAGAACCCGTTCGATTCCCTGGGCGTTACTGAACAGCTCGGCGACGGCGGAGATGGTTTCGGGGTCACGGTTCTTGACAAAGACGTGGCTGAACTGGTGATCGACCAATGCCCAAGAGCGGGATGCGTCCAGGTCGAGGTGTTCGCCGTCATCCTGTTTTTTGACTTTCAACAGTCCGGCTTGTCGCAGAAACCGGTTCGGGTACGAGACATGATCAACCGGTGAGATCACGTATTCGCTGGCGATCATCCACGAGATGTCTTGTGAGCCGGATTGTTGATGTATTCCGGCGACGAGTGCGGAAATGACGTCGTTCAACTGATCCACAGCGGCAGTTGCCTGCGGGCTGTCCGGGCCGTGTTTTTGTGCGGCGTAGTCCAGGTGTGGGAGATAGATGTACCAGAAGTTTGGGCTAAATTTTTTGTTGGCCGCGATCGCTGAATCGACGATCCACTGGCTGGACTGGATACCCGCCAACGGTCCCCAAAAATGTTTCAGCGGAAAATGGCCGATCGAATTCAACAGCTCGCCGTAGAACTCCTGCGGTTTGGTATGGCACCAAAGGTCTTCGCTACCGTCCGGTTTGTGAATCGGGGCGGGCATACAAACGTAGTCGGCATTGCAGCCCTTGCTGAGCATCGGAAACCAGGCCGCAGTCTTCAAGTCCGGCCGGTGCTGTTTGAGCAAATCCCAAATCTGGGGTCGCTGGATGACATTGTTCCAGGCCGTCCACATTTCAATCTTCTGCTCGTCCCGCCAGTAATATCCGTTGGCGACAACGCCGTGCTCCTCAGGCCCGCAACCACAAAGCATGTTCGCCTGGGCCGGCCAGGTTACGGCGGGGAAGGAGTGGCTCAGTTGTGAAACGGAGGGATTACCGCTGATTTGCTGAAGTGCCGTGAGTTGAGGAAGGTCGCGGCGACGGAGACCGGGGATGGTTAGGAAGACAAGTTGGTTGGGCATTTTCTGATTTGAGAATTTGAATTTTGGATTTTCTACTGGACGATCAAAGGCGACAGAAAAGCCCAGGATTGTTTTATGGCTCTTGCGGCGTCGTGGCTGTGGCGGCTGAGTTCAACACATACTGGACCGGTAAACCCGGTTTCTTTCATGGCAGCGATGACGGGCGGGAAATGGATTTGCCCTTCGCCAAACATCAGGTGGTCATGCAGGCCGGCCCGCATGTCTTCGATGTGTACGTTTACGATCGAATTGGCCGCCCGGGAAATGTGGTCAACAATCGGGACTTCGCCCATGCAGAACAGGTGGCCAATGTCCAGCGTCAACCGCAAGCGGGGATGTTCGATCCATTGCCGAAGCCTTTCGAAACCGCCCAGCGTATCGATAAACATTCCCGGTTCGGGCTCGAATCCGATATCGATGCCAAACCGGTCTGCTGCAGCAAGGATTGGTTGCAGGTTGCGGGCGAGATTGTCGAGCGATTCCTGCGGTGCCGTTCCTTCGATCGCCGCACCGGACCAAATCGAAACGCAATGGCTTTGTAGTTCAGCGGCAACCCGCAGTGCGTATTCGATGAATTTGATGCGGGGCGTTGCAATTTCGCGCGATGCAGTCAGTGGTGGCCAGTGTTTTCGGCGCGGGTCGAGCAGGAATCGGGCGCCTGTTTCTATCACGCTGGACAAGCCGGCATTTCGCAGCAATTCTCCCATCTTCAACAGATCAGCATTCGCGGTCGGCGACCGGGGGCTGAGCCAATGGTGGTCGATCGTCAGGCCCAGAGTCTGGTAGCCGGTTTCGCTGACCAACGCGATCGCTTCTTCGGGCAAATGATGAGCCAGCCCGTTGGTGTTGTAACCGAGTTTCATGGCGAGTTGGCCCGAAGCAGATTCAGGTTGGATTGACTATTCGCGACAGCAACATGCCGACAACCAGCAGGCCCAGAATCACCAAAGAATAAATCACTTGTCCGCCGCTCGCCAGCAGCACCGTCGCCGCATCCAGAGTAATCAGGCTGAACAATGCAGTTTTCACCGCTCCGCGAATCCGCGACTTGTCCAACGTCAGGCAAGCCATTGAACTGCTGCGAACTACGGTGAACGCGATTACGGAAACGAGCAGCAGATGAACTCGCGTGATGCGATTGGGCCAGGCTGCGCCGTCCGGAAACATCAACCACCCCATCCAAACATAGCCGCCTATTCCTCCGGCCATCGAAAGTACGCCCAGCCACATCAGCCATCGTCGCGGTTTTGGTTTCGATTCATCCCGGGCGAACAGTGTCAGTCCCGTCACATACAAAACCAGGGAAGTTGCAGCCGCCCAAATCCAGGGATCGAAGGCGTACCCATCCGGCAGGTCGGAAGAGGCAAGGGCAAAGCTGGCTCCCAGCAACAGATTCAGTCCGCGGCAAAGTCCCATAAAAATTGCCGAGAACCAAAATCGTTTGAGCAGAAAGTCATAAACAAAGATCGCAGTCATCAACAGGATTGCCGTTCCCAGCCGCGGACCGATCCGAAATCCGCCCCGGTTCGTGGAGGTGTCTCCGTCGTTCTGCACGCAAATCCAGATTGCTGCGCCCACCAACAAAGCCAGGACAGTCCACGCTGCGTTGCAACTGATTCGCCCTGAAGGCAATGGTCGTTCGGGACGCAGCCTGACGTCATCTTCGTAGTCGTGCAAATCGTTGCCGATGATCCCGGCCGAATACAACAGACACGAAGCGACGATCGCCCAGACGACGGAAAATTCCGGCTGCCAGTTACCCGCGACCAGCAGATATCCCGCCAGAACATTGCTGGCGGCACTGGGCAAATTGGAGATTCGAATCAGGCGTGCCCAGGCGAGAATCATTGTGGTCAGTAAGGTCTACAAAAGAGTTCGATGCTTGCAAAAGCCTGCTGGCGTTTCTGCTCAAGTCAATCGTACCAGACGACATTCGAATTCGAACGGTCGTGCGTGTCGCGGGCATCAACCTTCAGACAAGGCAACAAAAAAAGCCCGGATGTGGAACGAGTTCCAATCCGGGCTTACCCCCCTGGGAAACAGAAGCCCTAAGGCTCCGTCCCCGAATATCGACAAGAGTAGACATCGGCAGTCGGCATGGTTGGACTTTGGTAAATCTCAACGACCAGTGAAACTCTGCCGCTTGCAGAAAGATTGCCGGGAATAGCGGTCGTGTCGGTCAATTGGACTATACGGCACGTCGGTGATTGGTCGATTGAATGATTACTGGGCAATCCTGTCTGGCCACCGGTATGGTCCGGCCCCGCCAAATAGACTTCCTGATTCGACACAACAGGTTTGATGGACGCCAAATCACAACGTACCGCATGGCGGCCGCCGTCGCTGGTTCAACCAGTCATCGGCGGCACGATTCTGTTTCTGGTCTTCAACTCGCTCGCCGTGAACGGGCCGTTTCAAAATCCGCTGGTCCAGCGGTACATGGTCGGCCACGTAATCAACCGGATGACCACCGCGCTGTTCTTCGTTGGCGTCGCGGCCTTGCTGCTGGCAGTTTGGGATGTTTTTCGCCAGCGATCGGCGATTGCGCGTGTAAGCTTGCGGGACCGAAAAAATTCCGACTTGGCTGGCAAGTTTTCGAAGCCTAAGTCCGGCGAAATCGACAGGTCGCATGGCGATCAGGAATTGGCGACTACTTTACTGGAACGATTGCGGGCACCAGGCAAACGATTTTCGCACCAATACATCTACCAGCGGCTCGAAGCCGTGTTGCGGGTAATCGAGCGCGACGGAGCCGGCACGGCGATCAACGACCGGTTGCGAAGTTTGGCCGATGGAGACGGCGATCGGCAGTCACAGCGATATGGCCTGCCACGGATCCTGGTTTGGGCAACTCCGCTGTTGGGCTTTCTGGGAACCGTGCTTGGGATTTCCGAAGCGATGGCGAGCCTGAGCGTCGGAGCGGAAAGCGATTTGCAGGAGATGATGAGTGGACTGCAAACCAATTTGAACGTCGCGTTTGACACGACCGCCCAGGCTTTGGTGCTGTCAATCATGATGATGTTTGGAGTGTTTGCGGTTGAACGGCAAGAGACACTGCTGCTGGAAGAAGTCACGGCACGCACCGAAGAAGAAATCTGCGAGTGGTTTGCGCTGACCAACAAGACCGAATCGTCCGGTCAGAAAAACAACGTGGAATTGGACCAGCATGTTCAAACGCTGCTGGCAAAGATCTCCCAACAGGCGACAGCCGCGTGGGACACGGCTGCCGAACGGCAGTTTTCCAAACTGGCCGAACAACCGACGACTTCCCGACGGATTGAGTCGGCTCTGGTCGGACTGACGTCTGCACTGGGTGAGTTGCAACGCCAACTGAATCTGCAGCGCGAACGGGACGACGTTGCCCCCCGCGTTCTATCCATGAACAGACCATCCGGAAATGATCGCAAGGCGGCATGACCAGGAAACGAAGGAACTCCGTACCTGCACTCTCGCTATTCCCGTTCCTGGCAGTCTTGCTGTGTACGATGGGAATTCTGGTGGTGTTTTTGTTCGCTTCGGTACGGATTGCTGGCGACCAGGCCAAACTGGTGAACTCGGAAGTCGTCCAGAAAAACGAATTGCAAATCCGCCAGTTGCAGGCAGACCAGCAGTTGGCCGAAATTCGAATCGACGGCTGGCGCGAGCAACGTGACCAACGGAACACCGAGCTGCAAACCCAGCGTGTGAGGCACGCCCAGTTGCTGTACCAGATTGACGAAATCCGCCAAGAGTCCCAGCGTATGGGAGCGAGTTTTCAGGAACTGGCACAACAAAAAAAGTCTGGTGAAACGGATTCTGCCGCCGAGTTGAATTCGATCCGGGAACAAGCGGGGCTGGTTGCCTCCCGACTGGATTCGGTCCAGAAAGAACTCTCAATCGCCAAACCCGCTGGTCGCGAGTCGATGTACAGCCTGGTTCCCTGGTCGGGAACCGGTGGAACCTCGCGTCGGCCAATCTACGTGGAATGCACGCGCGATGCCGTGATACTTCAGCCGTCCGGAATTCGATTGGGCCCCGACGATTTTTCCGAACCCGACATGCCAGGCAATCCACTCGACGCAGCCCTTGGCGGAATTCGCGAGTACTGGTTGCGAAACCAGGTTGCTGGGGAAAACGGCAAGCCCTATCCGTTACTCGTGGTGCGGCCTGACGGCTCGGCGAGTTACGCCATCGCCAGACGGGCAATGAAAAACTGGAACGACGAATTCGGCTATGAACTGATCGCGAAAGACCTGGAACTTGACTTTGGCGACAGCGATCCGGAACTGGAAAAGGAACTGGATGAAACGCTAAAACGCAGCCGCGAACTAATGGCGATGTGGCATGCGCGGATGGAACAACAGCGGCAGGCCGAACAGCGAATGCAACAAGCCAGCCGACAGCACGTTTCGACCGAGGGGATGCGAGCCAGTCGGTCCGGCGGCGGTTTTGTGAATCAGGGCGGGTCCGCATTTGGAGATCCTTCGGAAAAGGGCTCGGCCAAAAGCACTTCCCGCGAGTATGTTTCTTCGTCCAGGGAACTCGCAACGGCGGCGGCTCAACAAACCAGCGCAAGCCCATCCAGTTCCGAGTCGCGATACGTCCGTTCAGACGTGGCAGCGAACGGAGCCCAGGCCAACTCCGGAAATGCTGGCGAAAATCCAGCCGGTCCAGGCGGGCAGTCAGAAGTTCCAAACTCAAACTCTGAACCTGCGAGTGAGGGGGGCGGAAGTTCAGCCGAAAAAACGGGCGAGGTTCAGAACTCCGCATCGGCGGCAACGTGCGCCTGTGCGGCAGACAAACACGGGGAAGGCTGGGCCGTCTCGCGAACCCAAAACCAGCGGACAGCCTACGTGCGACCAATTATTGTCTGGTGCGATTCAGAAAAAATTCTTGTCGATACCGGCGCAAGTTCCTGGTTAAATGTTCCGGACGTCCGGTTTGAACAAAACGATATCACGACTGCTGAAAATCTTGCGATCGCAGTCAAACAGGTTACCGACAGCTGGGGCACGCCGCCGGAATTTGGATATTGGCGTCCGCAACTACGCGTTCGTGTGATGGCTGGCGGTGAGTACCGGGCCGATCAAATTGACCAATTGATGGATCGAAGCGGAATTCTGATTTCGGAGGCAACCGGAAAATGAGTCGCAATCGACAACAGGATTTGGCAGGCGGAGAAGATTCGCTGCTGGACGTCATCGCCAACCTGGTTGGCGTACTGATTATCCTGGTAGCCATCGCCAGTGCATGTTCCCACACTGCCCTGATTCGCAACTCTGAAGTCGTTCAGGAATCGGAATCAGCACTGGCTGCCGCCGAAGAAGAACTGGAAACAGAGACAGACCGGGCCGCAAAAGTCAGGGAAGGGTTCCTTGACATCGAAGACCGACTGGGCCGAATTCGCCAGGCAACGCAAATGCTGGAATCGACCCGTAATCAACTGCTGGTCGAACAGGAATTGATCCGTCGAAAAATGGCAGAAGAGTCAGTCCAGTCGAATCCACTTGCCTCGGAAATCGTCGATGCCCGGATGAACCTGGACCGGATGAAGTCACAATTGACCAGACTGGAACAGCGCAGATCAGCAACGGCAATTGTCGACAAGGATCGAAAACAGATCGTCCACTACCCTGCCCCGATCGCAAAAACCGTTTTCTCGGACGAAATTCATTTTCGGTTGTCTGGAGGGCGAATCGAGTTCGTGCCGCTGGACGAACTGTTGGACCAGATGAAGGCCCGTTGGCAAAACGAACTGACTCCAATTCAGGCGGGGCATCTCATTACGGCGACGGCGGGGCCAGTTGCCGGATTCGTGATGGAGTATTCGCTCAATGCGCAGGTCGTCGGGTCTTCGTCCAGTGGGTCTCAGCAAGTCCAGGTCGAACTGCAGAATTTTTCGGTCGTACCTGAAACTTCAATCACTGGTGAACCGGTCGCCACCGCGGTGATGGCCGACTCCAGGTTTTTCACCCGCCTGCAACGACTAAAACCGGAACGGACAACAGTTTCGATTTGGGTTTACCCCGACAGTTTTGCCGAATATCAATTGTTGCGCGAGCATTTGCGCCAACGGGGATTTCAAACCGCAGCCTGGCCCATCGAATTCGGCCAGCAGATTTCCGGTGGACCAAATGGAATGCGAACCAACGCCCAGTAATTGCCTTACCGGTTGGGGTTGGGGGAAATTGCCCTATAATCGCGTCCAACAAATTCTTCTGTTTCGGCTGCGACGGTCGAGGACGGAAAAGTCGCTGATTCCATTGCTGGATTTCCTGAAAGTGTAGAAGGGCGGGGAGCGACGCCCGACGGTTCCATGCCACGACGTGATCCCAGACGAAATATTTCGCGAGTTGAAGCGGTCAGTACCAGCGGCACGCCCTGGTCCGGGTGGATCGTACGCGTCCAGCGGCGAGGGAGATACACCAGCCGTTTTTTCAACGATTCCAGACATGATGGCAAGATGAGTTCGCTTCGCGCGGCCAAACAGTTCCGTGACGAAACGGAAGAGCGGGATGAGCATTGGTCCGTTTCGGAACGCGCCGACAACCCGCCGCAGAATAATGTTTCCGGAACAGTCGGAGTCCGGCGTGTTCGCCAACGGGTGCTTCGCGAAGGGAGCGAGTCGCGCTACTGGTTTTGGGTGGCCCAATGGACCGACGGGCACGGGCAGCGAAAAACGCGAGCTTTTTCGGTTGGCAAGCACGGAGAAGACGAAGCGTACGAATTGGCTGTCGCGGCCCGAAACGAAGGCGTGCGAAAGTCGGGACGATGAATCGTGTCATCCGGCCCGGACGCTGACGCGTCACGGCTCATGAATCAACAGTCGGCTAGGCGGTTCAGCCCGTTTCCGCACTTCCACCAAGAACTCGCCGCACGATTTTTTTCATGCTCCACCATATCCGGCGAAATACCAGAAACCACGCAATGGCCAAACCGACAATCCATGCAATGATGACAATTCCGTTGGCGACAGTCCAAACAAGAGCGTCTTCGAAGAAATCCTTTGCGCGTTGGATCGCGTTTTGCCACTCCAAAGAAATCCGCTCGGACAACGTCTTGGCCTGTTCCGGCGTAAACGTCCGCTGCTCACTGGCGTGAATCGTAATCGTGGACATGGCCACCTGGTTCTGCAGATAACGCATGCGGCCTTCCTGTTGTTCGATCTCCAGTCGCACCCGTGAAAGCTCCCTTTCGACGACGAGTACATTTTCAATTTTGTCATTTTGCTGCTCAAGCAATTTGATGATCTGCTCTTCGAGTTGTTTGGCGCTCTTGATCCGGGCCTGGAGATCGACGAACTGTTCGGTCACGTCGTCGGCTTTTTCCTGGACTGATTCCGGAACGCCCAGACCGCTGACGTCGCGAATAAAATCCTGGTACGTGGCGCCGGGAACGCGAACAATCCAGCGACCGCTGCGGCGAGTTCCCTGCATACGGGCAACGTCAGTCTCGGCGATGAATCCGCCAACCGCTTGAGAGACTATGGCCAACCGCTCGGGAAACGAATCAAAATCATCGACGGCCAGCCGAATTGTCGCTGTGTAAATGATTTCGCGATCAGCCGCTACCTGGACAATTGCACTCGTCCCGCTTGAGGATGTCTTGCCGGCGACAATTCCACGAGTTGACTCGCCCGCCATCGACTCCGAACTCGCCATCCCATTTGAGGATTCACTTAAATAATCTTGTGACGGAGCCTCGGCTGTGGTGGCGTACTTGTAGTCGTAATCCCCGGAACAGCCAAACGACGCGATGGCGACAGGGCAAGTCAGCAGTAACAGGAATTTTGATTTCATGAGTTGTCCAATCAAGTCCAAGTTGGTCGGGGCGTATGGAATCCGGCGACAAGGCAACGAAAGAAGTCTGACGGATGATATCGGGACAGGGTTCCCTGGCCAGTTTTTAATGTTACCAGCAAAAAAGAGCCAAATCACCAGAATGCCAAAACGCGAATCTGAAGCCGGACTGTGCATCTTGTGCCGGGCTTTGGAAAAAGCCTTCCAAATTGACTCCGATTTGCTGAACGACAAGCCCCATAACGGCTGGAGAATGGTCGTGACTATCCGGGGTACCAACAATTTTTGGCGAATAATTCTGCAGATTCATCCCTGTTGGAACGTGGCCATCGCAGGATAGATTATTTGCATAAACGGATTGCCGGCTTTGCCGGCGGTAATGTTGAGTTACATTTCCACACGCGAGCAGGGCCTTCCACCGAACGCGCGTCGAGTCGTTCGGGAAGGTTGGGCGTGCGAATCGTATGGCCGTGCAAGGAACCGAAATCCATTCTTCACCGATCTGGAAGTTTTGGCATTGGAAATTGCATTGGCAGATTCTGTTGTTCATGGTCGCGGGCGGTGCGATCGGATGGTTGTTGGGGCGGTGGGCCGTTGCGGCTGTTGAAGGGACTGATGGGACCGCCAGGCAGCTGATCACAAGTCATTGGTTTTTCCTGTTTTTGAAACTGCTCGGCGACCTGTTCCTGAACGCCCTCAAGTTGATTGTGATCCCGCTGGTCGTCAGTTCCATCACACTTGCCGTCGCCGGAATTTCCCAATCGAAGGGATTTGGGCGACTGGGTTTAAAAACGCTGGGCTATTTTTTGATTACCAGCACGGTGGCCATTCTGATTGGGCTGGGGCTGGTAAATTTCTTTCAGCCGGGAGTCTCGGACTCAGGCCAGGCGCTCCTCTCACCGGAACGTGCCGAGGCGATCCAGAAAAATTTCGAAGCCGAACAAACGAAGCTGACCGTCGCAACCGATCAGGCCCGCAAGAAACTGGAACAATCGGGCGGCGGAGTCGTCGAGCGGATGTTGAGCGTATTTCGCGAAATGATCCCGGCGAACGTGGCAACTGCTGCAGTTGAATCGAATCTGCTGGGATTGATCACGGTCGCGATGTTGATCGGATTCTTCATGCCCCGCCTGCCCGAACCGATTCGCCCTGTGATGCGCGCGTTTTGGGAAGGTGTGTACGAATTGAGCATGATGATCACTTCGCTGATTCTGAAGTTTGCTCCGATTGGAATCGGTGCCCTGTTGGCGACGACTGTCGGAGAGAACTATGCGACCCTTGCGGCAGAGCAACGGTTTGGAGAACTTCTGTCGGCAATGGTGGGATTCGCCGGGGTTACTGTTGCTGGTTTGCTGATCCATTCGGTACTGGTTCTGCCGATGTTGCTGTTGTTGGCAGGGATTTCGCCGTTAAAACATTTTCGTGCGATGGTGCCTCAGTTGGTAACCGCGTTTTCGACCGCCAGCAGCAATGCAACGTTGCCAGTCACGATCGAATGTGTGGAAAAACGGGCGGGAGTTTCCGCGGGCATCGCCAGCTTTGTATTGCCACTGGGAGCTACCGCAAACATGAATGGTACAGCCCTTTACGAATGCACGGCTGCAATATTTGTGATCCAGTTGTTTGGTTATCAGCTGGATATCGCCCAGCAGTTCATGGTGATTCTGATCGCATTGTTGACCAGCATCGGGGTTGCGGGAGTTCCGTCAGCGTCGCTGGTTGCGATTGTTGTGATTTTGCAGTCGGTTGACCGGCAGATTCAGTCTCCGGTTCCGCTGGAAACCGGGCTGGCCGTGCTGCTCGTATTTGATCGTCCGCTGGACATGTTGCGGACTTCACTGAATGTATTTTCGGACACCGTTGGAGCTGTGATCATCGCGAAAAGCGAGGGCGAAACCGGACTCTACCCGGGATAAAGTGGACACGATTTTTTGGGATTGATCGATTCAATGATCAGTCGGTGGCCGGAATGGCCAACGGCTTCGACTTCATCAACCAGTCAAAGATTGGCGATGCCATCAGCGTTGTTATCACTGCCATCAAAGCCAAAATGACAAAGAGCTGTTCGGAGATTACTCCGCGCTGCAGCCCGATGTTGATGATAATCAATTCCATCAGACCACGTGCGTTCATCAACGCGCCGATTCCCAGCGCTTCGCGATGCGGAATTCCCGAACGCCACGCAGCGAACCAGCAGGCTACACCCTTGCCGGCAATGGCTACCAACAACACCAGTCCGCATACTGCCCAAAGGTAACCGCTGTTCAAAACCGCAATGCGTGTATTCAGACCAGAGTAGGTAAAAAACAGGGGAAGAAACAATGCGACAGCCAACGGCTGGATCCGTTCAATCAATTGACGTTGAACTTCACCGCGTGGCATCGTCGTCCCGATGACAAAAGCGCCGAAAACCGCATGCAAATGGATTTTGTCGGTGAACCATGCCCCCAATGCCATACAGGCGAGGGCCATGACCAGTCCCGCTTCCGAAAGCCGCTGGGACGAGTCCAGCATTGAAGTCGAGAATCGGCGGAGGACCGGACGCAATAGAAAAACTGCAACCACAACAAACGTTATTCCGCCGCCAATGCTCCAGCTTGCACCAGCGAAACTCCCATCAAAACTTGCCAGCACGACCGCCAAAAAACACCAGGCAGCGGCATCGTCGATGGCGCCGGCACCGATGGCCACGGTACCCATTCGCGTACCAGTCAAGCCCTTGAAATGAATGATTCGGGCCAGCATCGGAAATGCAGTGATGCACATCGACGCCCCGAGAAACAACATGGCTTCGAAAGCGGACGTTTCCGCCGGAAACAGTTTCGTGAACGTGTAAAAATACCAGGCCATCAGGGCCCCCAATGCAAATGGGGCAATCATTCCCGCGAGAGATACGGCAATCGAACTCCGGAATTGGGATTGAACAATGTCGAGACGGAATTCCATTCCGACAACGAACATGTACAAAGCCAGACCAAGTTGCGAAACGGGAAACAGATAACTTTGCGAGTCGCGAACCGATTGGGCGCTGTCCCAGGGAAAAAGTGAATGTTGCAATTCCGGCAAGATCAGGCCAAACACCGAAGGTCCAAGCATGACACCGGCAATCATCTCCGCAACAACCTGTGGTTGACCCAGGCGAAGGGCCACCAGTCCAACCAATCGGCAAAAAACCAGAATCACCGCAATTTGCAAAAAAAACTGAACGGCCAAATCAAGGTTGTTCATCTTGTTTTGATCCAGGGAATGGCCGTGTAAGCGGCCCGTTTGGGGTGTGTTGACGGTCGATCATGGATGGTTCAAGGACGACAATTGTACCAAAGGAGCCGGAAATACTGAGGCGGCCTCCGATCACCGACAGGCTGAAGCTTGGTGGGCGATTTTAAGGGATGGGAATACTGCGGCTGGATGAAAGAAGCCCCTTGGTGAGGTAACGGGTCTGGTAAAATTTCGCCTTGCACATCTCGAATCAGGCAGAAGGAACCGCTGTTTGATGAGCAAGGACCTGGCAAGAACCTGAATCCCTGAAAAGTTCGCAAGTGGAGCCGGGGAGTCGGGGCTCGACAATCAAATACCATTGAAACGGCAGTTCAAACCCTTGTAATTGTTCACGAGTGCAACAAATACCCTGAGGGGACAGGACCCGTATTTCGGCTTGTACAAAACTGTTTGACAACCTGTTTCACAGCCGAAAAAAGCGCTTCAGGCCCCACACGCAAAAAGGTTGTTTTTGGTTGGCCTGGCGAAAATGGAAGGACCTGCGTCGTCCAATTCCTGGGACAAAAACCAGACGCAGGCAAGGGAGAATTGACACGGAACTATTTCCCGGATGTCTGCTCAACAATATCCTCTGCAAGTTCTTCCCAGTTAACGGAATTCAACGATTCAAAGATAAGATCGCGATAAACTTCCGGAACGTCCTTCGGCAATTGGCGAATCATGTCTTCCCTGATCTTCGAAGAGATTGTCTTCAGGGCCATCCGTTCCGCTTCTTTCGGATTTTCGGGATGCTCATGTTTGGCTTCCTGCATATCGTTACGGGCCTGCTTCTGCCACAACTGGACGTCCTCCTCGTCCGAGAACAGATGGTCGCCGATCAACTTGGTGGAGGGACTTGGTTCGTCTTCCATCGAATGGGAGTCACGACCTCTTCCAAGGGCAACCTGGTTGGAAGCCAATACTTCTCCCTTGTTCGCTGACTCAAACAGGCTTCCTTTGGAGTCCGGATGTTTGGTATCGCGCAGGGTTTGGATCCCCAGCGGGCTGTTAAAGTAACCCGCGATGGCTTCTTTTTTGTCCTGATCCTGACCGACGATCCACATGACGAGGAAAAAAGCCATCATGGCTGTCACAAAGTCCGCATAGGCCACTTTCCATGCGCCTCCACCTCCTTTTGCCATCCTGGATCCTCCTTTTTGCCCAAGCAACCAACGTTACGGTCAAAAGTCAACTGCTCACTTCCCAAAGATTTCCTTGAGTTCGTTTTCGTTCGGTCGACAATTGGTGTTTATGCCGCTAATGATTTGATACACGACTTCTTTGGGAGTCGTACCACCAACGATCGCCACCACAGCGCAGGCAATTGAGCCCAGGAACAGTTTTTCTTCTTCGCCGGTTGCTTCCATTCTTGCTGCCATCGGGCCGAAGAAGCCGTACGAAAGCAGAATTCCAAGAAATGTACCCACGAGTGCCGCGCCAACTTTGTGGCCGATTTCTTCGACGGGACCGTCGATGTGTCCCATCGTAACCACAATTCCCAGTACCGCCGCAACAATTCCAAAGCCAGGCAATGCATCGGCGGTTTTGGCCAGTGCTCCACTGGCGGCGTGATGTTCGCGTTCCAAAACCTCGATTTCCTGCTCGAGTCGCGCGGTAATCGCATCTCCGGATTTGCCTTCAACCATCATTTCAAGCGCTCGAATCAGGAACTCCATCGCGTGATGATTGTGAACCACTTTCGTGCTTGATTTGAACAGCGTGCTGTCCTTGACGTTGGTGATATGCGATTCGAGAGCCAGGATCCCTTCACGCCGGGCAATCCCGGCGACATTGTAGGTAATTTTTAACAAGTCAACGTAAATCGACTTGTTGTATGGGCTGCCCTTGAGAAGCTGAATGGAGGCCTTCAGCAAATCCACCAGTACCTTGGGCGGTGACATGATGATCAATGCACCCAACGAAGCTCCACCGATGGTGACAACTTCGGACAAATGAAACAATGAGTGCATATGCCCGCCAGCCATCGAAAAGCCGATGAGAACGGACGCAATGACAACAATCCCACCAATGACAGTGAACATGTTTTGATTCTGTTGAAATTGGCATACTGAATTGAAACGCCACAAATTCGGACATTAACCCGGCGAGACCCCACCAATCACCTTGGGCCTTTCGCCGCCCAAAGCCAAATCGCTTTCGTTTCCCGGAAATGATCGCC
>JAYVKA010000320.1:0-4826 GCA_043768885.1 Planctomycetota bacterium | reverse complement strand
CAAACATCGCCCGAATTTGCCATGAAGCGAATGCTCGCTTCGGGCTCAGGTCCGATTTACCAAATCTGCAAGGCGTTTCGCGGCGGCGAGTCGGGTCCGACTCACAATCCCGAATTCACCATGCTCGAGTGGTACGACACGCGCGTCGATTATCCAGCCGCCCGAAAACAGCTGGGCGAACTGGTATGTACCGCTCTTGGAGCCGATGGTTTCGACGAATTCGGTTATCGGGAACTTTTTTCGCGATTTGCCGAAATTGATCCGTTTGGAACCGATGACCATTCCTTGCGGAAATGCCTTCAGTCCAAATCTGATTTTCATTCGAGCGGCAAATCCGACTCGACCGACGATCTCCTGAACATCATTTTGTCGGAGGTGATTCAGCCGAAACTCGGAGCAGACCGGCCGGTCATCGTTTTCGATTGGCCGGAGTCCCAGGCAGCATTGGCGAGGACTCGCGTTCATGGCGAACTGGTTGTTGCCGAGCGGTTTGAAATCTATTGCTGCGGAATCGAGTTGGCGAACGGATATTGCGAACTGCTGGACCCGGATCAGCTGGTCAAACGTGCCGCGCAGAACAACTCTGTGCGAAAAGAGAATGGAAAATCGCAGTTCCCGGAATCGAGTCGACTTGTTGACGCGATGCGAGCCGGAATGCCCGAATGTTGCGGAGTCGCACTTGGGGTGGACAGACTGCTAATGCTTCAACTGCGTGCCCCGTCGATCAGCGACGTGATTCCATTTCCGATTGAAAGAGCCTGACAAATCCGGCAAATGCAAGGGCTACTTGTTCGGGTCAGCAAAACAAAAAAGGCCGGTTACCACCTCGGTAACCGGCCCATGTTTCTATTTCAGAAAATCAAAAACGGGTTTTATTGACCGCTTTTGTTTTCTGTGCTCGTCGGCTTTTCGGAACTTGTCGGGCTGGCTTTCGCATCCAGTTCCTGAATTCGGGTTTCGCTGTCGATTTTCTTCGCCCTAAAAGTCTCTTCGGACTGGATCAAGGCAGCCTGGCTGCGAACGAATCCAACTACTTGCTGGGCTGCAACCAATTGGTCTTGCGAAAAGAATCGCTCAAACGAACCATCCATTCGTTCGACTCGATTCTTGGTCAACAATTCCGTCCATTCCATGCCGTTGGCAATATTCCATGCCGCAGCCTGTGCCACTTGTGTATCTACCTTGTCATTGGCCAACATTCGGCAAAGCAATTCGACTGCCGGATCGTTGGTGAATTCTTTCAACGGAATGATTTTGTATTCCATTTGTGGAACAGGATCTTCTTTTCCATGCTCAAGGCAGAAAGTGCTGACACTCAACTTGCCTTGTTCGCCAGCTGGAATGTTAAAGGCACCGCCACCCATGCCGCCGCCGCCCATGCCGCCCATGCCGCCGCCCATGCCGCCCATGCCGCCGCCCATGCCGCCGCCGCCCATGCCGCCTCCCATGCCGCCGCCCATTCCTTGGCTACCGCCGCCGCCCATGCCGCCGCCCATGCCACCCATGCCGCCGCCCATGCCGCCCATGCCGCCGCCGCCCATGCCGCCCATGCCGCCGCCACCGCCAGCCAATCCGCCGCCGAGGCCCTGAGCCAGAACGGGAACACCCGCAAACGCAGGAGGCATTTCAATCGACAACGGCCGATCGGTTTTGTTAGTTACAAAGATGTTGGCCTGGGTTGGGCTGAGTGCGCGGAAGCGGACTTCGATATCGCCCGACTCCATCGCAGAGAAAAGTTCGACTGCATCGAAGCCTTCGAGGTGCTCCGCCGTCTTGGAAACTTTTCCCTGAAGTTTCTTCAGCAATTTCTCGCTGCGTGAATCCTTGTCATTGGCTTGAACGCCCATCGCGACTTGAGCGACAGAAAGCAAGCCCGCCAGGGCAAGAAGCCCCCACGCCTGACGAATGCAAAAAATACGTGACATGTAATCTCTCCAATTGGTTACAACCGACAAACTTGCCCTCGTCGGTTGAGTTGAAACCGTCGGACGGGCGGGAACTGTTGCATGAATCATTTTCAGGCAACCAACTGCCCATCTACCAACAGAATACTCGGAGTTCATCGGAATTCCAAGTGAATCCTGCCCTTTGCTTTTGCCCGGAACGCCGAAATTTCGCCAAAGCCGCCCCCCGGAATGGCACGGCAAACACGAATTACGTGGTCCGATTACCCGGCAAAACCGTCAAAAAACGGATTTCCCTGCTGAAAGAGCCTGGAAAAGGCCTTCCCAACCCCCCTAACAATGGCAACGGAATAACAATATTTGTTTCCTGATTTTGTTTTTGTCCAAGGCACCGCGGGACAGTATTGCAATGGCATTCACGGCCAACTGGGAATGACGTCCGATACTGCCTTCGATAGAATTCGGTAAGCAGGATCTAGCGACTTCCACCTTGAATCCCGCAAATGAATCGTGTCATTTCCTCGACGCATTCCTGGAAACCACTTTTCAAAACACCCGAAGTTCACATTCCGTTTGACAGTCTGAGGTTTGTTGCAATGTTGAAGTTGAATCTGGTCCGATCGTTGTTGTTCAGCGGACTCATTGCGCTGGCAGGATTGCCAGCTTCCAACTGTTTTTCGATGCAGGACTCAGTCCAGGAATCCGGTACGGACGAAAAATCCGCCGGGCAAGACCAGGACGAAAAAGGAACAAACGGAACGGAGGATCTCAACAAGGCCTTCGAGAAAAAGATTTCGGCCCGAACCGGTCGCGACCTCGATGACGTCATCAAATTGTGCAGGTCGGCGATAGACAAGGGATTGACTGACGAAGAGATGGCTCAGGCCAAAGAATTAATGGTCTCTGCCCTGCTGGAGCAAGCCGAAGAGTTGGCCTCGCGGATTTTCGCTCCCCAGCCCGCGACTCAGTGGCGAGCCTTTCGCAGCCGTGCTCTTCGGTTGTTGGATCAGTTGATTGAAGTTGACGACACAAAAATCGAAGCCCATCTGATGCAGGCCAGACTCCAAATTCTGCCAGGCGGAGACGGGAAACTGGCAAGGGCTGCTGCCGAAAAGGCGGTTACGCTGGCAGCCAGCCGCCCCAAACAATTGGCCGAAGCACTGGTGATTCGCGCCGCTACTTCCGGAGACGATCGCGAAAAACAGCTGGCCGATCTGACCCAGGCAGTAAAAATCGACCCGGAAAACGTAGACGCGAAACGTGCCAGAGGCGGACTGTTGCTGGAGATGGACCAGCCCGACAAAGCAGTCGGCGATTTCGAAGCGTGGTTGCTGACCGTACCGAACGACGTGGGAGCCTGGTTGATGGCCATTCAGGCGTTGGATCAACGGGGCGAGTCGGACCTGGCTTTGCAATTGCTCGACAAGGCAATCGCCAACAATGCGAACGAGGCACTGTTGTTCGGCCTGCGTGCCCGAATGCGTTTGGCAAAAGAAAACGAGGATGGCGCGCTCGAAGACGCGAAAAAAGCCGCTGAACTGGACGAGAAAAACAAGGATGCCTGGATCGTTCAGGCCACGGTCCAGGCCCAAAAGGAAAACTGGGACGAGGCACTGGTTGCCATCAACAAGGCCCTCGAAATCGAGTCCTTTGACGGCAACGCGATCTGGCTACGCAGCATCATCTACGCGTCGCAAGAGAACTATACCGAATCGTTGCGCGATCTTCGCTGGCTGGATGAGAACACGAACGGCATCGAAAGCGTTCGAATGCAGCTGGCGATGGTTTTGAACGCAAGTAAAGACCCCCGGGCCGCAATCAAAGTCTACGATGAATTGATGAGCGACAATGGCGAAAGTGCCGAGGTCTATCGGGGCCGCGGTGATGCGTGGTTGAGCCTGGGTGCCCACAAGGAGGCTTTGGCCGATTACGAATTGGCGCTGAAACTCGAACCGGATGATTCCGGCCTGCTCAACAACCTGGCCTGGTTGCTCTCGACATCGAAGTTCGATGAATTGCGCGACGGAAAACGCTCTCTTGAATTGGCAACCAAAGCCGCTGAAGAAACAAAGTACGAACAAGCCCATATCCTTAGCACGTTGGCCTCTTCCTACGCCGAGATTGGCGATTTTGTGACCGCAAGAAAGTGGGCCAAAGAAGCTGTCGACAAGGCCAGGGATGACGATCAGAGAAAGGGTCTTCAGGAAGAGCTCGACAGCTACATTGCTGAAAAGGCCTGGCGTGAACTGGAGAACGTCGAGGATGAGAAGGCAGATGACAAAAAACCCGACGACAAAAAACCAGACGGTGACGGAGACAAAAAGTCCGACGACAAGGCCGAAGAAAAATCCGGTGGTGATTCAGACAAAGCCAAAGACGCCGACAAGGACGGGGACAAAAAATCAGGCGGCGATGGGGTTGGTTAGCCGCCCAAACGCAAATCATAACCCGAAGTGTTAACGAGGGACTGAATCGTCTTCAGTCGCGTTCCTCGCTAACGCTTCGGGTTATGGTATTTCGGCGATCATTGCTTTCTAAACAGTCGAGACGCTGACCTTCGTCTTGACCAACGTCCGGTCAATCAAGGCCGGCCAGTAACTAATGACTTCGGTTGCTTTGGGTCGACCGCCGGCAAAACCGGTGACTCCTGGCGGACCGCTCGTGACCAGCGGGACGATTTCCATGCCGAGCCGGTCCAGCTTCGCCCGGTCGTTGTCCCTCGCGCCGATTCGCAGCACAACTTCCGCAGGGTTCTCCGGAGCCTTCATGATTCCCGCGTGGCAGACGTTCGTCCCCACGATCTCGATGAACTTTTGGCTGTCATCAAACTCGACGCCGTCCATCGCTGCCCGTTCGAACACGATGTCGGCACACAGTCTCGCTTTATCGACTGCATCCGGCCCAGCAACCGTCAGCTGGCCC
>JAYVKA010000319.1:0-3482 GCA_043768885.1 Planctomycetota bacterium | reverse complement strand
GATCATTTGGGACGGGTCTGGGTCTGTGAAGCGGTCAATTACCGGAACCAGATTCGCAACGGCGACATGCAACAACGAGAAGAGGGAGACCGGATCTCGGTCCTCGAAGATTCAGATGGAGACGGACATGCGGACAAGCAAACCGTTTTCTACCAGGGTCACGAGATCGATTCGCCGCACGGGATTTGTGTTTTGGGAAATCGTGTGTTGGTGTCTGTCGGTGACAAGGTTCTTTCGTTTGTTGACACGAATGGCGATTTAAGGCCCGATGATAACTCGATTCTATTTTCCGGGATTGGCGGGACCCAACACGACCACGGGATTCATGCATTTGTATTTGGGCCGGACGGAAAACTGTATTTCAATTTTGGCAACGAAGGGAGGCAACTGCTTGACGGCAAAGGGAAACCGGTCATCGATCGGTCGGGCCATGAAGTAAGACCGGATCGACCGTATCAACAGGGGATGGTTTTTCGTTGTAACCTCGACGGAAGCCAACTGGAAACGCTGGCCTGGAACTTTCGCAACCCCTGGGAAGTCTGCGTCGATTCGTGGGGACGGATTTGGCAGTCCGACAACGACGACGACGGGAATCGGTCGGTGCGAATCAATTTGGTGTTGCCTTTTGGCAATTACGGCTATTGCGATGAGATCTCTGGCGCGGGTTGGCAGGCGGGGCGAACGGGACTGGAAGAAAAAATTCCCGACCGACACTGGCATTTGAACGATCCAGGCGTTGTGCCGAACCTGATTGTGACGGGTGCCGGATCTCCGACCGGGATTTTGTTTTACGAAGGAGAACTGTTGCCGCCCGTTTTTCATCAGCAAATTGTGCATGCGGATGCCGGACCGAATGTCGTGAGGGCTTATCCGATTGCCGATTCCGGGGCAGGGTACTTGGCGCGGATCGAGAACATGATCGACGGATCGACGGGGAACAAATGGTTTCGGCCTTCGGATGTTTGTGTTGCTCCGGATGGTTCACTGATCCTTGCCGACTGGTACGACCCCGGAGTCGGCGGGCATCGCATGCAGGACCCGGGGCGTGGCCGGTTGTATCGCGTTGTTTCGAAAAGTAACACTTCCGAAATCATCAAAGCTCTTCCCGATTTTGAGACGCCGGACGGAGCCGTGGCCGCATTGTGCAGTCCCAATCAGGCGACACGCTATTTGGCCACGCAAGCGTTGACAAAGCTGGGAGACTCGTCGATCGCGCCGCTCCTGAAGTTGGCCGCGAATCGCGAACGACCGTGGCTGGCGGCGCGGGCCATGTGGGTTCTGTCGGCCATGAATTTGGACCGTCCGGTAGTTGAGCAGATTTTGTTGCAGGCAGCATCGGATGAAAGCGAGTCGATTCGTGCTTTGGTCGTGCGAATTGCCAGTCAACACGCCGACTCTTCTTTTGCCAGAAAGATTTGGGATTCAGTCAACCTTGCCGATCCGTCTTCGCATGTACGGGCGGAGTTGGCGATTTCACTGAGTCACCGAACAACGGGATTCATGGACCCTGCGGAGCGTGCGAAAAAATGGTCGGCGATTGCGGAAACATTTCAGTCGGGTGACCGCTGGTTGCTGGAGGCGCTGGGGATTGGTGCCGAGGGAAACTGGGATCGGTGTTTGGAAGCATTGGGGAAACGGCCCGGTTTGAACCAGGCAGCCTGGCGCGAGATCGTCTGGCGATCGCGGGCCGACGCGACGCCTGGATTGCTGGTTGAATTGTTGCGTCTTCCGGACACGACTGCAAAAGTTGCGCTGCGATATTTTCGCAGCATGGATTTTTTGGATGCAGAACAAGTTGGTTCTTCCGTGCGCGAGTTGTTGTCCGACTGGACGAGCGGCAATCCTGAAAAAGACCGGATTGTATTTGCAGAATGTCTTGCCCGAATGCCCGCCCACAATTTAACAGCGGACGAGAAACAACGAATTGCACGGCTCCTGCCGTCCTTGGAAGGGACGGACGATTTTGTGAAAGCCGTGACGCGATTTGAACTGGCCGAACACTATCCGGAAGTTCTGCAACTGGCCATTGAGAACCCGGACCCACAGTTGGCCTCCAGTGCGATTCGCTCACTGCTGGATTTGAAACAGAATGATTTGCTGTTAAACACCTTGAACGAATTCCGCGACGCCGAGTCGGCCGGGTTTGTCGCTCTGGTCACGGCAATGAAAACCAGTGGCGACGGGCGCGCGGCCTGGTTGCTCGGACGATACGGACGCGAAGCAGCCAATAATCTGGAGTCGAGACGAATGGCGATCCGCGCGATGGGGCAGATTCGCCAGGGGTCCCAGGAGTTGTTGAAGTGGGTGGAGGCGGGTGAATACGACCGGTCTCTGGAGCCTGTGATTGCGGCGGCCCTGTTCAGCTCACCCATGCCTGACATTCGCGAGCGGGCCCACTCGCTGTTTCCCGGTGCGGTCGGTGTAAATCAGCGGCCACGTCCTGATGCCGACCAGCTGCTGACAATTGCTGGCGATCCGGTGCGTGGCAAAAAAATCTTTGAATCGGAACCGGCGCAGTGCTCCAAATGTCATTTGGTAAACGGTGCCGGACGTGCGGTTGGACCAGACCTATCGGAAATCGGCAACAAGCTTTCGCGCGAAGCAATGTTGGAATCGATGCTTTTTCCTTCGGCGGGGATTAGTCACAACTATGAAAGCTGGACTGTTGTTACGGTTGACGGAGAAGTCCTGAACGGGCTGTTGATCAGCCGCACGGAACAGGAAATCCAGTTGCGCGATGCCGAAGGGAACACTCGCAAAGTTCTTTCTGATGGATACGACGAGCTTCGGCCGAACACACTGTCGCTAATGCCGGAAGGGGTTCACAATCTGTTGAATGACCAGGAGCTGGCGGATTTGGTTGCCTGGTTAACGACGCTGAAAGTGGCGGAAGTCAAAAATGATTCCGGCTCCGATGGTGCCAGGTCGAGGCCGAATCCGGCTGGGTCACGGGCTGACAAGGATGCGTCCCGGCCGAATGTGCTGTTGGCGATTGCCGATGATTGGTCATTCGGTCATGCAGGAGCGTACGGTTGCGAATGGGTACGGACTCCGTCGTTTGACCGTGTTGCCAGGGAAGGACTGTTGTTTACTCATGCCTACACGCCAAGTGCAAAATGTGCGCCATCGCGGGCCTGTTTGCTGACTGGTCGAAACTCGTGGCAACTGAAAGACGCAGCCAATCACGTTTGTTACTTTCCGCCAGAGTTCAAAACGTGGGTTGAGGCCCTCGGAGATGCGGGATATGTGACAGGCCATACGGAGAAAGGTTGGGGACCAGGAATGGCTCGTGATATTGAAGGAACGCCGCGAAGGTTGACCGGGACACCGTTCAATGAAATGGAGGCCGAGCCGCCTGCCGGCGGAATGGTGAACAACGACTATGCCGGCAATTTCGAACAGTTTCTGGACGGGACCGCCGAGAATGAGCCCTGGTGTTTTTGGTACGGCGCATTGGAGCCTCATCGGCGCTACGAATTTCA
>JAYVKA010000318.1:0-2713 GCA_043768885.1 Planctomycetota bacterium | reverse complement strand
CAGAGCCTTGCGGACCGTGTGGTGGCCGGATTGGGCGGTTGCGTTGGCCGCAGAACCGGTCAAAATGGGAAAAATCGGCTGTATCCTGCTGACTGCGGCAATGAAATCTGTTGAATTCAGCGGGCGAGCAGCGAAAATTGGCTAACGCCCTTTTGCCGATCGGCAATTTTTAATTCTGAACTTACCCGAGACAGGGTCGATCCATCATGCCTGTTAGCGCCAATTGCGGGAAATGCAACCACAAACTTTCCGTGCGTGATGAGTACGCCGGTCGCAAAATCAAGTGCCCAAAATGCCAGACGCCCGTTCAGTTGCCGAAACTGAAAACGGCCGACGGCGCACGTCCCAAACAGGCCGTGGCAGGTTCGTCAGCTGGCCAGGCTGCCAATCGGCCGCGACACAATCCGCTTCTGGATCTGCTGGATGATGCTGGTGTCGAAGCGGCACCACGCGGGTCAGTTTGCCCGAACTGCGGAAGCGATTTTCCCGAAGGTGCCATCGTTTGCATGCAATGCGGATTCCATACGGAACTCGGCAAGCAAATGGAAACGGCGATCATGATCGACGAAGACGATTTGCAAGAAGATGCCGGGATGACCGACGCACAAAAACGTCTTGCAAAGGCTGAACGCGAAATTGATGACACGCCGATTGGAGAGTTTGGCCAGGATTTTGGTGAAGGGAACGAGTCGTTCCTGATCGCCATGGTTGCGATTATTTTTCTGGTTTTGTTTGTTGCCGGTGGCGTGACCGTCGTTTTGTCGATGGACTTTATCACGCAATATATTTCGTCGGCCCGGATCAGTCTGATTGCATCGATTGGAATGTGGCTCATGGGCATTTTATGGATCAGCACGGTCGCGTTTCGCATTAACCCCGCCCACGGTCTGGCTTGTATTTTGACTGGTGGGGTTTATTGTATTCCGTTTGGGTTTATGCAGGGCAAGTCAATGTTTTTGCCCGCGGGGATTATGGCTGCATCGCTCTTGATTGGTGCGGCATCATACTACTTTGTGCTCAATCCTGGCGAAGACGACTCGATGATTGAGATGTATCGTTACGCGATGCAAACGGTTCAGGTCATTGGCCGGTGCTGATGCGTGACCGCTGGCCAGAACCCCGGGACTGCTGCGTTCAATGGCTGGCAGAAATGTAATGCGTTTTGATGTGATATCGCTTTTCCCCGAAATGTTTTCGGGCTATCTCCAGCAAAGCCTGCTGGGCAAAGCAATCCAGCAGGGACTGGTTTCGATCCATCTGCACGATCTGCGCAAATGGGCGACAAACAAACACCAACGTGTGGACGATCGACCGTTCGGCGGCGGTCCCGGCATGGTGTTGATGGTCGAGCCGGTGGTTCGCTGTGTCGAGTCGATACGTGAGGCCGATGATGATCCGGGGCAGTTGATCTTGTTGACTCCGCAAGGCGAAGTCCTTCGCCAGCGGGTCGTCGAGCGACTTTCCGAAAACCGGCGGATCATTCTGCTGTGTGGACGTTACGAAGGTTTTGATCAACGAACGATCGACATCCTGAGGCCCCTCGAATTGTCAGTCGGCGATTTTGTGCTGAACGGCGGCGAAGTCGCGGCGATGGTCACGATCGATACGGTGATTCGGCTGGTACCCGGAGTGTTGGGAGACGAAAACAGCAGCATCGACGACTCATTTTCAACCGGAAACAGGCTTCTAGAGTATCCGCAATACACGCGGCCCCGTGAATTTCGGGGCGAAACAGTGCCGGAAATCCTCGTTTCAGGCGACCATGCGGCCATCGAACAATGGCGGCGGGAGCAGGCTATCCTGCGGACGCGGGAACGAAGGGCAGACTTGTTGGACGATTCGGGCCGTGAATAAGCCGATTTGTTTCGGTCACCGCATTGATCTAATTCGGGTTTCCTGGCACAATAGGCCCTTTCCGCGAAATCCCGGGCATCGGTCCCGAAGTTTCATCGCGGAAAATTGCGAGTGCGATCACGTAATCGTATCCCCGGCCAGGCAATCAGTAGTTTGGATTTGAAGAGAAATGTCCCAGGAAATCCTCAAAAAAGTCGCGGAATCAAGCCTCAAGGCTGAAATGCCAATGTTTGAGATTGGTGATAACGTCGATGTACATTGCCTGATTCTGGAAGGCGAGAAAAGCCGTACCCAGGTATTTTCCGGAACCGTGATTGCACGTGCTGGCAGCGGCGTAGCCGAGACATTTACGGTTCGACGGATCGTGGCTGGTGAAGGAGTCGAAAGAAAGTTTCCGATCCATTCACCAAAAGTTCAGTCGGTCGAAGTCAAACGTTCGGCCGTTGCCCGACGTGCGAAACTTTATTTCCTTCGCGATCGGATCGGCAAGGCTGTCAAGCTGAAAGAGCGCCGCCGAATCAAAACCTGATCCTGAGTTCGCTGGTTCGAACTTTCGCCAGCCGTATTGGATATTGGATCTTGCCAAAGATCGCTTTTGATTCACGAAGTTTGTCCACGTCCACTACCTTCATCAGACCGAATTGCATTTTTCATTGACGCTGGCGTTTGCTTTTGCTGTCAAAAAAAATCCTGATCGGCGACTGTTTGCGTTGATTGTAGGCACGCATTCTTCTTTCATGATCCGGAAAAATCTGCGGGATCGGAAAAATCGGCTTAAGTCCCCCAACCGTCAAAGTCGATCGTTGGAGATGAAGAAGTTGTCGTTTCCTATCGAGGTTCCAAGTCATGCTAGCGAATA
>JAYVKA010000317.1:0-21784 GCA_043768885.1 Planctomycetota bacterium | reverse complement strand
GTTACGACAGTCCCGATGCCGGACCCGCTCCTGATGCAGATCGTGCCAATACAGGGAAAATTGATTCAGCCCTGCTACCGGCGCGCGACGACTTTCCAGAAGTTTTCCTGGAAGACAACAATTATGTCTATTACGAACCGATTCTTTTCACCTCCAATTGCCTGAGTTGCCATGTTCCGATCGTGAGTGGCCTGGAAGACTTGTCCGATGCCGAAGCCCGCACGATGTTTCAGAAAACGTCAGGATTGCCAGCAGAAGCGGTGGCGGCGTTGATGCCGGAAACATTGAAGCGTCACCTGATGGCGAGCAGGGCCGAAGTTTTTTTCATGCGCATTTTGCTCCCCTACAAATCGGCCAAGCGGGCGATTAACCGGACGCGGGCGATTCTGATTGCCGTCGGGATCGGCACGGTATTCCTTTCGATTCTTGCCTTGTACCTGATCGTTCGCTACGTCATCGTCAAACCGCTTCGGCATTTGCGCGACGTGGCCGAAGACGTCAGCCATGGTCGCATGGATGTCCGCAGCGACCTGGCGACGGGCGACGAGTTTGAACAGCTTGGCCGCTCGTTTAACAAAATGCTGCGGCACCTGATGGACGCCCAGGAGGAATTGCGCGAAGTCAACGATGACCTGGACCGCAAGGTGATTGAACAGGCGCAGATGAACTTCAAGTTGCATGAGATGAACAACGTCAAGAGCGAGTTTATGGCGACGATGAGTCACGAACTGCGAACGCCGTTAAACAGCATCATTGGATTCTCGGAAGTGCTTGAAGCGGTGGACCGGCTGAATGAAAAGGAACGCCGGTTCGCATCCAACATTCGCCGTTCAGGACAGATTCTCCTGGACTTGATCAATGACATTCTCGATCTGGCGAAGCTTGAATCTGGCCGGATGGATATCAACCCGACCGAATTTTCCATATCACAACTGGTCAATGAGCAGTGCGAACTGGTGCGGGGCCTGGCGGATGTGCGGAACATCAGTTTGCGGGCGGATGTTGATGCCGAATTGCCTGACTTGTACCAGGACTCCGGAAAGATCCGGCAGATTCTGAACAACCTGCTTTCCAATGCGATCAAGTTTACGCCTGAAGGCGGGCGCGTGCGAATCAATGCCCGGCGCAGCGGTGATGGTTGGCTGGACCTGGCGATCGAAGACACTGGCGTTGGAATCCCGCAAAACGAACAGTCGCTGATTTTTGAAAAGTTTCGTCAGGGTCCGCGAGCTTTGGGTGGCGACAACCTGACACGGGAGATTGCCGGAACGGGACTGGGACTGTCGATTGTGCGGGAACTGTGTGGATTGCTGGGCGGTCAAATCAGTCTGGAAAGTACCGTTGGCAAGGGGACCATTTTTACTGTCCTGATTCCATGGCAAGTTCCTCCGTCATTGCGCAAGGATGGCGAAATCCGAAGAACGCTCGATGAGATGTCCCGCCTACAGCGAATAAATTTGGAACGAAAGCCCGACAGCGACTCGCCCAACGGCAGTACCAAATCGAAGGACTCCTCGACCACTCCTGAAACCGCCAATCGACCGGAAGAAAGTTGACATGCCTGATCGTGTTTACGAAATCGAACTCTATACCGATGGAGCCTGTAGCGGAAACCCTGGCCCGGGCGGCTGGGCCTTTATCCTGCGACACGTTCCGACGGGCAAAGTGACCGAGGCGTCGGGTGGCACGCGCGAAGCGACGAACAATCGCATGGAGTTGCAGGCCGTCGTCGAAGGGCTTTCCAGGCTGAAACGCAAGTGTCAGGTTCAGCTGTTTACGGACAGCACCTATGTTGGCAAAGGCATCAGTGAATGGATGGCCGGCTGGAAAAGAAACGGCTGGAAACGCCGCGACAAGGGAAAATTGGTGCCGGTCAAGAACGACGACCTGTGGAAACAACTGGATGAGCTGGTCGGGCGGCACGAAGTTGATTTCAAGTGGGTAGCCGGACACAGCGGGCATGCTGAAAATGAACGATGTGACGAACTCGCCGTTGCAGCCGTCCAGCGCTATCGCAATTGAGCGCCTATCCCAAAAGGGGTCAGACCCTATGAAAAACGAGAGGGTCAGACCCCTTTGGGGATACGCTCTGTTTTCAACTTCCGCGTCCTGTTCGCCAAATGCCATGAACCAGCTGGAACCGAACAAGACTCTCCTGGCTCCGGTGCGATTCGTAAAGGGAGTCGGGCAGTATCAGGCGGAACCGCTGGAGCGGCTGGGATTGCGAACCGCGGCAGACCTGTTGTTTCATTTTCCACGGCGTTATGAAGACTGGCACGAGATCTCATCGATCAGCCACCTGGAAGTCGGCCAGTCCGCAACGGTGATCGGAACAATTGCCGATGTCGAACAGTCGGTTTCCGGGTCAGGCCGACAGGTCTTGTACGTTTTGCTGGAACAGGACCGGCATTATCTGCGCGCGGTTTGGTTCAACCAACCATTCGATGTCAACCGGTTTCCTCGCGGTGGGCAATTGCTGTTGCGCGGTACCGTGGGTGAGCGCGGCGGGCGACTCCAAATGGTTCATCCCAAAAGCCAGCGGGTGGTTCCCGGCGAGGAACATCAACGCAATCGTATGGTACCGGTCTATTCCCTGACGAGTGGACTGAAGCAGCAACAATTGCGGCGGATTATTTCGGCGGCCGTTGATCAATACGCAGGTTTGCTGGAAGAAGCGTTTCCCGGTGAGCTGCGAGAGCGACTGGGGCTGTGCGATATCCAAACGGCGATTCATCAGATTCATTTTCCCGACTCGCCGGAATTGCTGGATGCGGCGCGGCATCGGCTGGTTTTCCAGGAGCTGTTGATATTGCAACTCGCGTTGGCGATGCGCCGGCATCGGGTGCGTCAGACGGAATTGGCCGAGCCGTTGCCGCTGACTCCAAAAATTCGCGATCGCATCCTGGGACGGCTGCCGTTTCAGCTGTCGAAGAGCCAGACCCAGGCCTTCGCCGAAATCGCAGCCGACCTGCAACTGCCGATTCCCATGAACCGCCTGCTGCACGGTGATGTTGGAACCGGGAAAACGGCTGTGGCAGCGTGCGCGATTCTCCAGGCGGTGGCGGGTGGCAGCCAGGCGGCGATGATGGCTCCTACCGAGATTCTCGCCCGCCAACATGAGCGGACGCTGCGGGAATGGCTGCGGAATTCACGCGTGCGGATTGCGCTCTGGACCGGTTCAGTCAGCCACCGGCAACAGCTTGGCAAACAAATCGAAGATGGCGAAATCGATATCGTCGTCGGGACCCAGGCGATTGTTGAATCGAAATTGAAATTCAAAAAACTGGGGCTGGTCGTAATCGACGAGCAACACCGTTTCGGCGTCCGGCAACGTGCGCAGATTCGGCAGTTAAGCGGAACGATGCCGCATTATTTGGTGATGACGGCGACACCGATTCCGCGAACGGTCACGATGACGGTCTTTGGCGATCTGGACGTTTCGGTGCTGACTCGCGACGAAAACCGGCACGCGGTTGTGCATACCTATTTGGGGGACGAATCGAAACGGGACAGCTGGTACGAATTTGTGGCCAGGAAACTTCGCGACGGTCGCCAAGCCTGGATCGTGGCTCCGCTTGTTCAGGGCGATGACGAATCGGTGGTTGGGAGCGCTGAAAAGTTGTTTGAGAATCTGGCGAACGGTCCGCTGGAGGCTTTTCGAATCGATCTGTTGCACGGTCGGCAATCGGCGGAAGAAAAGGATGCGGCACTCCGCGCTTTTGCGTCGGGTCAAACGCAGGTGATCGTCGCGACGAGCATTGTCGAAGTCGGCATCGACGTACCCAACGCGACGGTGATGACCATCGAGTCCGCCGAGCGGTTTGGACTGTCGCAATTGCATCAGCTGCGCGGCCGGGTCTCGCGGAGTGAACACGCCGGGTTCGTTTGCATGTTTCCTTCAGTCGATCAAACCGAATCAAACGAACGGCTTCAGGCACTGGTCGACAATGACGACGGATTTCGGCTGGCCGAAATCGATCTGGAGATGCGTGGTCCCGGCAATCTGTTCGGCACGGAGCAGACGGGTTTCCCGCCACTGCTGATTGCCGACCTCGCACGTGATGCTGCGTTGCTGGAATCAATCCGCGAAACCGCCATCCAGCTGATCAGTTCTGACCCAACTCTGACCGCCCCCCAACACTCCCGCCTCCACACCCTCGTAACCACCCGCTACGGCGCAGCCCTCGAACTGGCCGACGTGGGGTAGGCATTAGGCCTTGTCTTCGCCCCAGCGGCGGACTATTTCTGTGCCGACGGCGACGGCGGATTCCATTTCGTCGAGGCTGGCCCACTCCATCGGGGAGTGGATATTGTGTTGGCCGGAGGAGAGGTTGGGGGTCGGAAGGCCCTGTTCGGTGAATTGGCTGCCATCCGTTCCACCACGGATGATTTCCAGACGGGGCTCGCGTTTCAATCGCTTGTGGGCTTCAATCGCATAATTCACGGCTCGCGGTTCTTTGGCCAAACCCTCGGCCATGTTTCGATACTGGCGGCGAATGTCCAGCCCAACCCGGCAACCGGCAACTTCGCTTTCCGTAAACGCTGCGGCGCGGCGAATCAGTTCGGCGTGCTGATCCAGTTTTTCGGCGTCAAAATCACGAATCAAAATCTTCATCACGACGCGGGCCACTCCGCCTTCGACCGTGTACGGATGCAGGAAGCCTTTTCGACCGGCCGTTCGTTCCGGGGAATGCTCGGTAGGTAACTGCGCAACAAAAATCGCCGCGCATCGAACGGCGTTAACCATTCGGTCCTTGGCGATCGCAGGATGAATGTTTTGGCCTTCGATCGTAACGGTGGCAAGGTCGGCTGAAAACGTCTCGTGGTCAACGATATCGCAACCACCACCGTCGAACGTGTAACAGACTTTGGCCTTGATCAGCGACGGAGGGCATTTGGCCGTGCCGCGTCCAATTTCTTCATCGCAAGTAAACACTACACGCACGTCACCGTGCGGAATGTCGGGATTTTCCATCAGGTGGCTGGCGATTTCCATAATGATCGCCACACCGGCCTTGTCGTCACCACCCAGCAGTGTCGTTCCGTCAGTCGTGATCAGCGTGTGGCCGACAACCCTGTTTAGTTCAGGGCAGTCGCTGACAAGAATTTTTTTGGACTTGTCGCCAGCGAGTTGAATGTCGCCGCCTTCATACTTTTCGATCACGTTCGGCCGAACGTTGGCACCGGATGTTTCGGGCGAAGTGTCGAGGTGGGCATTAAAGGCGACGACGGGAGCCGGGCGATTCAGGTTGCCGGGAACCGTGGCAATCACGATTCCGTTAACGTCTTGCCGAGCTTCTTTCAAACCGATTTCGAGCAGCTGCCCCACCAGCAATTTGCCCAGCTCTTTTTGTCCGGGACTGCTGGGATACACTTCGGACTGGTCGTTGGCTTTCGAGTCAATCTGTACGTACTGTAAAAACCGCTTTAACAGTCGTTGCCGATTCATGATGGGTGGTTGCCTGGGTCTGGGAATTCCGAAACGAATTGGCCATGTGCGCTGGGTCGTAGTCTTTGGCCAACCCTAAGGATAACGTAATCGGCGCAAATTTTCCCGGTCGATGATGACTCTGGCCAGACAGGATTTCGCAGTCTGGTATCCTGTTGGGCAACAAATAGGCGGAAGAGCTGTAATCGGCTATGTTTCAGGTCGTAGAGTCGTTCCATTTCATAATGATGCTGGCTGGAGATCATGGCCAAGAAGAAACCGGTCCGCTACCTCGTTTTCGATACGGAAAGTGTGGCCGACGGACAATTGGTGGCTGATGTGCGGTATCCGGGCGAAGGGCTGGAGCCTGTGGCGGCCATCGATCGATACCGGGCGGAACTGCTGGAGAAATACGAGTCGGAATTTATCCCTTACACATTTCAGGTGCCGGTCTCGGTCGCGATCGGCAAGGTCTCGTCCGAATTCGAACTGATGGAGATCGTGACGTTGGACGATCCCGCATATCGCCCGCACGTGATCACCGAGAATTTCTGGAGGGGCTGGTCGGCATATGGCAAGCCGACGCTGGTGACTTTCAATGGCCGCACGTTTGATATTCCGCTGTTGGAGCTGGCGGCGTTCCGATATGGCATCAGCGTTCCCGACTGGTTCAACACCCAGCTCAAATCGTGGGACCAGTACCGCAACCGGTACAACCAGAATGCACATTTCGATTTGCAGGAGTTGCTGACCAATTTTGGTGCCTCGCGCATGAATGGTGGTCTGAATCTGATCGCCAACCTGCTGGGTAAGCCCGGGAAAATGGGGGTTGCTGGACATATGGTTCAGGACTTGTTCAACGAAGGAAAACTGGTCGAGATCAATGACTACTGTCGCTGCGATGTGCTGGATACCTATTTTGTGTTTTTGCGTTCGTCCGTGATTCAGGGACAGATCACGCTGGACCAGGAGCATGAGTTGGTTGAGAAAACGCGAACGTGGCTGGAAGCCCAGGCCGGGGAGCGTCCGGCGTACGGTGAATATCTGGAACAATGGGGCGAGTGGATCAACCCCTGGCAAGAATCGACCGAAGAAACCGGGTAAACTGACGGCCCCTTGATCCATGAAGTATTGCAGGAACCTTGATAACCCATGCCCATTCTGAAACACCAGGACGATATCTGGCCCGTGGACTTGTTGGCCGAAGATTCGCCGTTGTTGCAGCGCGATGATCTTTTGTGGTGGTGCGTCTACACGCTTAGCCGTCGCGAAAAGGACCTGATTCGCAAACTTGCGGCGTGGGAGATTCCGCACTATGCGCCGATGATTCCGAAACGTTATCGCTCACCGGCTGGGCGAATGCGGACGAGCTATGTGCCACTGTTTCCGAATTACGTTTTCATGATGGCCGATGGTGCGATGCGGCATTTGGCGCTGACCAGCAATTGCATTTCCCGCTGCAATGAAATCGTGGATGTACAGCCGCTGGTCGTTGATCTTCGGCAAATTCTGCATGTGGTTGCTGCGGGTGAGCCGCTGACTCCCGAAGCGAGGCTGGAGCCGGGGGACAGGGTTCGAGTACGAACCGGTCCGTTTCGGAATTACGAAGGAACGGTTGTGCGGCGCGAGGGGAAAACGAGGCTGTTGTTGACCGTGAGGTATCTGGAACAGGGCGTTTCGATGCAGATCGACGAGGGGGTGCTGGAACCGCTCTAAAATGTTTACCGGCCGGAAGGGTCAGTGGTATGATGGGCTGGTCTGTTTCCCGTACCGAATACTCCTACTGCTTTTTCAGAAGTTGCGACCATGAAATCAAGCTGGCTTTTCCTTTCGTTTGTATGCGTGCTGATTGGATTATGTTCTGGACCAGATCCGGGCGCGGCTTTTGGCCAGGAGGAACCGCCGATCGAAAAGGGTTCCGAGACTGCGGATAAGAACCAGGAAGAAGAGGAGCTGGACGCGGGGATCAAGGAGGAATTGGCCAAGGCTGACCAGTTGATGGCCAGTGGCAAGACAGCCAAAGCGATCAAATCAGTCGAAGAGTTGTTCGAGAAAACCGGTCACCTTCGGGCAGGATACGCTTTGTCCCAGGTCTATCAACTGTATGCCCTCGATCTGGCGAAAGAGAATCACAAGAAAGCCCATCCCGTTTTTCTGAAGGGAGGCGAGCTGGCCCGAAAGCTGTTGGACGATCCAGAGTTTCCCCGATCAGTGCGGGATGAAATCGTCGGAGCGATTTACAACGAAGCTTGTTCGTTCGCGATACTGAACGAGAACGAGGCTGCCTTAAAAACTCTTGGTGATTTGTTTCGATATGGATTCGAAGAATTTGACAAGCTGGAAAACGACCCAGATTTGCTGAAGCTGACCCAGACCGATGGATTTCGCGCTGTCGTGACGGAGGCGCGCAAAGCGATCCAGGAAAAAATGGATACCGAATCGAAGAAACAGATAGCGGCCTTCAAAACATTTCCGTTCGATTTCGACCAGGCAGATCTGGCCGAACGACCGTTGTCACTATCGGCGCTGAGGGGCAAAGTCGTAATCGTCGATTTTTGGGGAACGTGGTGTCCGCCCTGTCGCGCCGAGATTCCGGCCTTTATCAAATTAAGGGGCACGTACAGCAAAGACCTGGAGATCGTCGGGTTGGCATATGAAAGGGGCGAGGCGGCGGACGCGCCTCAAAAAGTAATCGCTTACGGATTGAAGACCAACGTTAACTATCCCTGTGCGATCGGCGAGCAGGCGACCAAGGCGATGGTCCCCGAATTTCGCGGCTTTCCAACCACGCTGTTCATTGACCGCGCGGGAAAAGTCCGGATGGTGACGGTCGGCGCGGAGTCTTATGAAAAACTCGAATCGCTGGTCCGGGTTCTGATGAACGAAGGCTAGGAGGGCTAGGAGTGGGGCTAGGAGTGGGGTCAGGCTTGGTTTTCGGTTTTCAAGATGTCAGGTTATGCTCGTCAGTTGAGGCCAAACTGAAACCGGAGACCACCAATGCCGAGGAAACTTCGCGTGCAATTTCCGGGAGCGATCTACCATATCGTGGCCCGGGGCGATGGTCGCCGGATACTGTTTCACGACCAGGGTCATTATGATCGGCTGACCCGGGGGCTGGCTGATGAAGTCCTGCGGTCGGAATGGGTCGTCGTGGCGTTTTGCTGGATGCCCAATCACATTCACTTGCTCCTGCAAACGCCCCAGCCGAACCTTTCCAGTGGAATGCAACATTGGCTAAGCGGATACGCGAATTGGTACGCCAAACGGAATCAGCGACCCGGGCATTTGTTTCAGGGGCGCTTCAAATCGTTCGCTGTCGAGGACGCCGGCTATTTTTGGACGCTCAGTCGTTACCTTCATTTGAATCCCTGCGTTGGCAAGAATCCGCTGGTCGAGCATCCAAAACTGTGGCCACACAGCAGCTATCCCGGATTTGCGCAAGATTCGAATCAACTCGAATTCGTGGACTACGATTCACTGTGGAACAATTGGTCAGCCGAATATGGCGGGAGGGATCCGGTGACTGCCTACCGCCGCTTTGTCGAACAGGGGCTTGCGACCGGCGTCACCAATCCACTGAAAGAGGCTCTTGATGACTGGGTGATCGGCTCCCAGGCGTTCCTCAAAAAAATTGTCAGGTTGGCTCCGGGAGCCTCGAAGCAGGGCGGCCAGCGATTGATTCGCAGAAGTTCTGCATGGTCGTTGGGCGAAATATTTCAGTTTGTGGCTGATGAATATGGCGTCGACCGGTCGGATTATGTCGGGTTCCGCTCGTCGGCTCCCGGGAGAGAGGTTGCTGCATTGTTGTGTCGCCAATTGACGTCAAGCACCTTGGCAGAGCTTTCCGAATATTTTGGTTTGCAGCATCCCGACAGCGCAGCGAACCTGGTTCGACGGGCAAACCGGCAGATCGCCAGCTCTCCGAAATTTCAGAGAAAATTGCAGACCTTGCGCGACAAGCTATTGAAAACCGAAAACCAAGTCTGACCCCAACTTGCTACTTGCTAGCCTGAGCGGATTCTCACCGTTTTTTCTGGCACTGGCTGCACCAGAAGGTACTGCGTTGGGCCTGGACGATGCGAACGATTTTGGATTTGGGGCCGCATTTTTTGCAGGGCTCGCCGGCACGGTCGTAGACACGATGATGGGACTGGTAATTGCCTGCTTCGTTGAGCGCGTTGCGGTAAGTGCCGTCGGAGAGGGTACTTCCTTCGAACTCGATCGCTGCGTTCAGGATCTCTTGCATGGCGGTGTGAAGTCGTTGCCATTGACCGCGATTCAATCGATTTGCCCGCTGCCTGGGATCGATGCCAGCGACATGCAACATTTCGCTGGCGTACAGATTGCCGATGCCAGCAACCCGTGACTGATCAAGCAGGACGACTTTGATTGCAGATTGGCTGTCGCCGACACGAGCTAAAAAATCGTCGAGCACAATCTCGCAGGCATCGGGTCCAATCTTTCCCGTCATCAGTTTTTCATGGTAATCGTCAGCAGAGAGCATCGTGACTACTCCCAGACCGCGCTGGTCCCAGAATAACACGTCGGGATTGTTTCGCCCGCTCAGAGTAATCCGCAATCTCAGGTGCTCGGTCGTGGGTGGTTTGCCAATCAAAACCAGGCCTGTCATGCGCGGTTCGATCACGATCCGGTCATCGCTTTCCAGACGCAAGACGACCCGTTTGCCCAGACGATCAACCGAGGCAATCCGCTGACCCGCAGCGCGACAATTGAGCCGGTCAATTCGGGGTGTGATAGAAATCGGGCGGCGGGGCGATGGAGTCCGCTGGACCGAAACGATCTTCGCTCCAGCCACATGCGCGATTCCACGCCGCATCGTTTCGACTTCGGGAAGTTCAGGCATTGGTTCCAATCAGGTGGTGATAATTGATTTGAGTTAAAGTTCGCCAAAAGAATTCAACGCAGGTCGGTCCCGCCCGATTCCCCAAAGTCTCTTCGAGTCCTTCTCACACACATTCGGACCAATCACCGGGCGGAACGGAAGTGCGACCAACCGCGTCCGGAGAGGCAGATTCCCACTCGCTGATCTTCAAGTGTAACTGAATGCCCCAAAACAGTTCCAATCTGAAACTGCGAGATATTGGCCCAACGCGAACAAACGGAGCCTGCCAAACCGGAGCCTGCCAAACCACTTTTTTTGGAACCGAATACAAATCATCCAATCCGCCAAAGAAGAAGGCAGGAAAGTAGCATGCCGATCAACCAAACCAAGACTGCATTGATCCGCGGCTTTAGGCTGGCGAATGACAAAAAGACCAATGGAAACGCGATTGCAGCACCCATCGAAAAAAAACCGGACAAGTTGAATGCTTTAATGGCGTGCGCTCCAAACTGGTTTGCCAAGTTCCAGTCATTGATCACCGAAAACAGCACGCACGTCGCAACAAAGACCATCCACATCCAGCTCGAAAACAATCCAAAGTCTGAACCTGCGGAATAGGGGACCGGAATCGCGGCCATGATGTGGTTCAAGATCGGTTTTTGAACGCTGAATGGAAGCGTCGCTGGGCGACATGGGCAATTTCGCGCAGCATGGTTTCGACTTCGGAAAAGGCAGGCATTGATTGTTTTCAAAGCAGCACGGCGGGAGGCCACCGTGGAAAGTTTCGTGGACTATTGCTAGATCACGGTGGAGGACCACCGTGCTACTTTCCCGGCACTGCCGCCGAGCGAAGTTTTGTCGTATCGTACAGTCCGGGAAACCCCTGCCGCAAACGACACCCAACAAATACCCATGAACGATCCAGTTTCATCAGCGACTGTCAGAAATTTGCCCGATACAAAGGGGAGATTCGGCGAGTTTGGAGGGCAGTATGTTCCCGAGACGCTGATGGGTGCTTTGGAACAGCTGGAATCGGAGTACCGGGCGGCGAGCGTAGACACGGGGTTTCAGAATCAACTGAATGAGTTGTTGCGCGATCTTGTCGGGCGACCTTCGCCGATCTATTTTGCGAAACGGCTGACGGAGCGTTGTGGCGGAGCACAGATCTGGTTCAAACGGGAAGACTTGAATCACACCGGAGCGCACAAGATCAACAATACGATCGGTCAGGCATTGCTGACATTGCGGATGGGAAAGAAACGGGTGATCGCGGAGACCGGTGCGGGTCAGCATGGTGTGGCGACCGCGACGGCCTGCGCACATTTCGGCTTGCCTTGTGTGGTTTACATGGGCTCCGAAGATGTTCGGCGACAACAGACGAACGTCCGGATCATGCGGATGATGGGTGCCGAAGTCCGCCCGGTTGATTCGGGCTCGCGAACCCTGCGGGATGCCATTAATCAGGCAATGCGCGACTGGATGGCGAGTGTGGCAGACACGCACTACATCCTGGGCTCAGTCGTCGGGCCGCATCCTTTTCCGATGATCGTGCGCGATTTTCAGTCTGTGATCGGCCGGGAAGCGATGGATCAGTCGCAGAAACAAATCGGACGAATGCCCGATCTGGTGGTGGCGTGTGTCGGCGGTGGGAGTAATGCGGCGGGAATGTTTTATCCGTTTGCGACTGAAACCGATGTGAAACTGCTGGGAGTCGAGGCGGGAGGACGAAGTACTTCGCCGGGCGATCATGCGTCGAGCCTGACGTTTGGACGGCCCGGAGTTTTGCATGGGGCGTTCAGTTATGTTTTGCAGGATGACGACGGACAGACTTCCGATGTCCATTCGGTTTCGGCGGGGCTGGACTATCCGGGTGTCGGGCCGGAACACAGTTTTTGGAAGTCGAGTGGACGGGTGGAGTATGTGTCTTGTGATGACTCACGGGCTTTGGCGGCGTTCGATGTATTGGCCCGCTCGGAGGGGATTTTGCCTGCGCTGGAGACTTCGCATGCAATCGCGATCGCAATGGAGCGTGCGGCCGCGATGAAGCCGAGTCAGACTGTGATGGTTTGTTTGTCGGGACGCGGCGACAAGGATCTAATGGAGATTCAGAGGTTGAAGGAGGGGTCGCGGGGGGAACAAGAAATTGGGAACACTGATAGTCGCTGATTTACGCTGATTTTTTTGGTCAGCAGAAATGAATTTATCAGTCAAAATTAGCGTGAATTGGCGTTCAGTTTTTTAGAGACTGTATTTGATGAGCCGGATTGACGATACATTTGAGAAACTGAGACGAGCGGGTAGCGGCGCGTTTATGCCTTTTGTTACCGCTGGTGATCCGTCGCTGGAATCGACCGCTGCCGTAATTGAGGGACTGGGAAACGCAGGGTGTCATTTGTGCGAGATTGGGTTTCCGTTCAGTGATCCGATTGCGGATGGGCCAGTAATTCAGGCTTCGTACACCCGCGCGCTGGATGCCGGTGTCCGCGTTCAGGGGATTTTTGAAATGGTGCGGTCCGTGTCGTCTCGCGTGACGATGCCCCTTGTGGGAATGGTTAGCTACACGATCGTGTTTCGAATTGGACTCGAAGAATTTCCCCGGATGGCAGCGGATGCCGGGCTGGCCGGATTAATCGTGCCGGATTTGCCCAGTCATGAATCGGCCGGTTTGGCAAAGAGTTGTCGCGAGCAGGGACTGGATTTGATCCAGTTGATTACTCCGACGACCAGTCGCGAACGGGCTTTGCAAATCTGTGATAACGCAAGCGGGTTTATTTATTACGTTTCCGTGGCTGGCGTGACGGGAGAGAGACGGGCGTTGCCGAAGGAACTGGCGGAAAGTCTGCGTTGGCTGAAATCGCAGACCCGATTGCCCATATGCGTTGGGTTTGGAATTGGCGAACCGGGGCAGGCTGCGGAATTGCGCGGGGTCGCCGATGGGGTGATCGTTGGGTCGGCGATTGTTCGGCGAATGGAAGCATTGACGGGCGACCCGGCCATCGACGCGGAAAAAATCTGCGAGTTGGCGAATTGGTGTGGTGAGTTTGTAAAAGCGGTGAATGGTTCGACAACCTGATTCGGCGAGGTCGGGAGACCTGCGCCGACCGCTGGGCATGTAGGCGAGCCTGTCCCCAGACTCGTGAGCGGATGGCGAAATAGCCTGTTGGGGATTGGGTGAATTGTCCGGCTGAGGACAGCCGAAGCTACTTGCCCAGGCTGGTCAGAGTGGGGTTGTTGAGGGAATACTATTGGCTTGATTTTCTGGCAGTCAAAAAACTTTCATTCGCAACTATTTCCCAATGCAGCTGCATTTCCTTGGAACGACTGGTTACCATCCGAATCGGCAACGCGATACAGCGTGCCTGATGATTCCGGAACATGGAATCATTCTCGATGCGGGGACAGGAATCTTTCGGGCGAGGGACCTGATTGAGACGACCCATCTTGATATTTTTCTCACCCACACCCACCTGGATCACTGCGTCGGGCTGACCTTTTTGTTTGACATTTTGTTTGAGCGGGATGTCAAACAGGTGCGGGTTTACGTTGACCCGGCGAAACACGTGGCGATTGAGAAACACTTGTTCGCCAGGGACCTTTTTCCGATACGACCCGATTTTGAATTGTTGCCGTTATCGCCGAAGAAACCGGTGGATTTGCCTGGTGGAGGAAAACTTCAAACATTTCCGGTTCGGCATCCGGGAGGATGTTTGGGAATGAGGCTGGAATGGGGCAATCACAATTTGGCTTACGTAACTGATACGACGGCCTCGGCTGATTCGGATTACCTTTCCCACATTTGTGGCGTCAACGCGCTGGTTCACGAGTGCTATTTTCCGGACGGTTGGGAAGACCGGGCTGAATTGACCGGGCACAGTTGTTTGACACCGGTTGCCGAACTTGCAGCCAAAGCGGGAGCCAAACAAACATGGCTGGTCCATTTGAACCCGATGAGCGAGAGCGATTCGATACTGGATTTGTCCAGTGTGGAATCGATTTGTCCGGGATTGCGAATGGCGGACGATGGAATGGTGATTGATTTTTGATTTTGGACAGGGTGCGCAATAAAAAACCGCTGAATGGGATTCGGCGGTTTTCGAAGGTAATGCAGCAGGATTTGTTGGGCGATTACTTGTTGCCCAGAGCTTTTTCAATGGCTTTGGCGACTTCCGGAGCCTCAGGTTTGGTCCGCGGGCTGAACCGGGCAACCGGTTTTCCATCGCGACCGATCAGGAACTTTTCAAAGTTCCAGGAGATCTTGCCGCTTCCGGTCGGTGCGAGGTCCAGGCCGGTCAGGTATTTGTAAAGCGGAGTTGCTCCGTCGTCGTTGACGTCGATCTTGGAAAACATGGGAAACGTTACTTCGTATTTGTCAGTGCAAAACGTCGCGATTTCCTCGTTGGAACCGGGCTCCTGTTTGCCAAACTGGTTGCAGGGAAAACCAAGCACGACCAGTCCATCTTTTTGATATTTTTCCTGAAGCGATTGCAGGCCTTCGTATTGCGGAGTCAACCCGCATTGGCTGGCGACGTTGACGACCATCAGAACCTGGCCGTGGTAGTCGGCGAGATTGACGTCGTTCCCCTGGATGTCTTTCATAACGAAGTTCAGACCGTCGGTTTTTTCCGGTGTTGCCTTTTCTTTCACAGCGATTTCTCCCAGCAGTTTTTTCCATCGTTCCCAGGCAGCAGTTCGGCCTTCGACATTCGGGCCCGTAGCCGAAGGATCCTGACCGGCTCGAAAGAATCCATGACCGGCTTTTTCGTACAGGACTGGTTCGTAAGTCTTTCCCGCCGCCTTCATCATCTCTTCCGTATCCGGAATGGTGGAATTCACGCGAGCGTCGTCGCTGCCATAAAAACCGTAGACTGGGCATTCAATTCGCTTGAGTTCGTCGGCGTCTTTCGGAGCTGTGCCGTAAAACGGGAACGCGGCGAGAATTTGTTTGTTGTTGGTGGCGAAGCGGAAGGTCTGGCTGCCGCCCCAACAAAAGCCGCATACTACAACTTTGCCGTTGGAGGCTGGCAGTTTTGCAACGTACTCGGCACAGGCGTTCAGGTCAGCAGTAATCTGATCCGGGGGCAATTTTGAAATCGCCTTTACCACGGCCTGAGAATTTTCGAAATCACTTGTGTTGCCACCGTCAGGTCCCATTCCACTCATTAGGTCGGGAGCGATTGCAATGTACCCGGCTTCGGCCAGTTGATCGGCGACCGTGCGAACCCAGTCCGTCAGGCCGAATATTTCGTGGATCACGATGACGGTCATCGTGGGGTCGGGCACTTCGGGATAAACGACGAACGCATCGACTTTTCGGTCTCCGTGCTCGACCACCACCCACTCGCCGTGCCGGGAAGACTTTTCCATTTGCTCAACAGCCCAATCCTGGCCCTGGCCGAACTGTGCGAAAGACAGGGTGCCCATCAGGGCAACTGCGATAACTGAAAACTTGCGTAACACAACAGGTTCCTCAAAACAATTGACGGGATTTTCCCACTCCAAATCGAGGCCATGATTATAGCCGTTCGGAATGTTGGGTGATGTAGGCGGAAACGAAAATCAGCGGCGAACATCCGAACACGCTTGTCGCACGAAAAAGGCCGGAATCGCGTGATTGCGACGCCGGCCAGTTTTCGAGTGAACAAACTCGAAAAAGTGCGGATTACTTTTTTTTCGTGTATTTGATCACCATGGTTTTCACGAATTCGTCTTCGGTATCGGCTACCAGGTCAAACATGGACATTACACGAGTGTTGCCGTCTTCGGAATGAACTGTAACCAGCTTGCCTTTTTTCGCGACACCGGCCGGATCCTTTCCGACGCTGAACATGGTCATGGTTCGAGTTGCTTCATCCCACGTTCCTTCCATGTGCATCGCGTAGGGGCTCATCGAGTCGACCCAACTGCCGATGTATTTTTTCTTTTCGGCATCGTAACCGGTTGTGCCCTGGCCGTTGAATTTGGTTCCAATAAATTCCATGCTGTAGTTTCCGACAGACCAGAACTCGCCCACCATCGTGACGACTTCTTCGCCAGGTGCAGTTTCCTCGGGCATGCCTGGCATGAAAATGGTGGCATCGGCGGTCCACGTGCCCACGTCTTTTTTCAATACCGCATGTTCTACCGTTGGCCCGGGAAACCCGGGCTCCTGCGCCCAGGCAACCTTTGTCCCCAGGAAACCAATCAACAATGCTGCCAATACGATTCGCGATTTCATCGGCTTCTCTCCAAAACCCTGTAAGTATCCGGGCGAATGCCCAACAAGACCCTTGGGGACAATTGTAACCCGAACAAAGTCCCCATGTTTCCAAGCGGTCAAAACTCTGCAAAATGGTAGTTGCTCCGGGAGGCACTTTCCCGGTCGCCATCCGCACCCCCGCGCAGCTTTGCTGAAGAAAGAACCAAAACGATGAGCCAGAAAAACGATGTCGCAAGCCTGGAACCACAACACCTTTGGGCAGCTTTTGCAGCGTTGAACGAAGTTCCTCGCCCTTCGAAAAAGGAAGAGCGTGTTACGGAATTCGCCAGAAAATTCGGCGAGAGTCTCGGACTGGAAACGCTGACCGACGGTGTGGGCAACGTGTTGATTCGCAAACCAGCCAGCGCTGGCATGGAATCGCGTCCGACCGTGGTCATGCAGGCCCACCTGGACATGGTTCACCAAAAAAATTCCGGAACCAAATTCGATTTCGACAAGGAAGGAATCCGGATGCTGGTTGAAGGAGATTGGGTCCGCGCTGACGGAACGACGCTGGGGGCCGACAACGGCATCGGCGTCGCGTCGATCATGGCAGTGTTGCAATCATCCGACATGAAACATCCGGCGATCGAAGCGTTGTTCACGATCGATGAAGAAACGGGAATGACCGGCGCCAAGAAACTGAAGGGCGACTGGCTGACCGGAAAAATCCTGCTCAACCTCGATACCGAAGAAGACACGGACCTGACAATCGGATGTGCGGGAGGCGTCGATGTTTCGACTGCTGCCGGTTATGAGGAAGAAGCAGCGGCAATTGGAACCAAAGGGCTGAAGATTGCAATCAGCGGTTTGACCGGAGGGCATTCGGGAATGGAAATTCACCTCGGACGCGGAAATGCAAACAAGTTAATGAATCGTTTGTTGCACGTTTTGACGACGCGACTCAATGCCCGTATCCACAGCATCGAAGGAGGGGGTTTGCGAAATGCAGTCCCTCGCGAGTCGGTCGCCGTCCTTTCGGTGGGCGAAAAGGATGTCGCGGCTATCGAGAAAACCGTTGCGGAACTCACGGCTGTGCTCAAACACGAATATGCCGCGACGGATCCGGGATTGAAAATTCAGGTCGAACAGGTTGCGAACCTGGCCAAAGTGATGAAGCCATCGGCACAGCAAAATCTGCTTTCGTGCATCGATGGAGTCCTTAGCGGCATTTGGCGGATGAGTCCGTCGATTCCGGACCTGGTTCAAACCAGCAACAACCTGGCTCGCGTCGTGGTCGCCAACGGCAAGATTGACCTTCAATGCCTGACTCGCAGCAGTGTCGATACCGAGCGGGATGAGTTGGCTAGAATTCTGCTGTCGGTCTTTGCTGTTTTGGGCGGAAAACTCGAGACAGCCGGCGAATATCCTGGCTGGCAGCCGGAACCGGAATCGGGAATCGTCGAACTGATGAGCGGTCTCTACACAAAAATGTTCGGCGACGCTCCCCGTGTCGCGGCCTGCCATGCTGGGCTGGAATGCGGGATCATTGGCAGCCATTATCCAGGCATGGAGATGATCAGCTTTGGCCCCAACATCAAAGGTGCCCATTCACCGGACGAAAAAGTGCAAATCAGTTCCGTGCAAAAATACTGGAAGTACCTGACGGCGACTTTGGCTGGGCTGTAATCCTTGTTCAGATGCGGGTTTTGAAGTCGCACGATAATGCAGGCCAAACCGGACAAATGCCGGAATTGCCATAACGCCAGGCACACATCAAGCGTGTCGGAAAGCGAGTCCGCGGCGAAAAACGAAAGCCACATTTGAGAGTTCCGGCAGGGGTCTTGGGCCTTTTACGGCCTACCCCCAGAGAGTATGCAACCTAATAAATGCGCGTTGGGTTCTCGGGGCTCGTCTTGTTGCAGAGAAAAATGCGAAACCGCCAGGTGAAAAACCTGGCGGTTATCTTGTTTGCACGGGTCGGGGATCCACGCTACTTATTGGCTGCTTGCGTTTCCCGGATTTCCCGAGGCCGCTACTCTTCCAGCTCGCTGTTCCAGTAGGCGTCGCTGATGAATTTTTGCCAGCTGTCAATTCGGCGCGTGTGACGCCAGTAACCGGGATTCCAGGTCGGCTGCAGCGGCGGATGCTTCAATCGCATTCGCGCCTGGTCCGGAGTCCGGTCCGCTTTGCGGTGATTGCAACCCACGCAAGCCAATACACAGTTGGTCCATGACGAAAGTCCACCCTGGGCGCGAGGCACAATGTGATCAATCGTCAGTTCGTCCGGCGAAGGCTGGACGCCGCAATACTGACAGGTTTGCCGGTCTCGCTTGAACAGGTTGCGACGGTTGAATGCGACATTCGCCGAAGGCAAACGGTCGAACCGGTTCAACGTGATGACTTCCGGCACACGCAAACGGGTCGATACGGCCTGGATAAATGGCTCGTCGGGACCAGGGTCCAACCTCGCCCAATTTGTCCAGTCATACAGCTGGTAGTCTGCCGGTTCGACAACGCGAGCCTGGTCGTTCCAAACCAGAATCAGCGCCCGGGCAACGCAGGCAATATTTACCGGTTGCCAGTTCCGGTTCAACACAAGTGTTGGTTGGCGTAGAGTCTTGGACATCTGGGCTGCGTTCTCCTGTGATCACGTGGCGGTGATTCTGAATGAAGAATCCTGTTCCGGGAAGCCAGGTGAATGGCCGGCACCGGACCATACCGCCAGGATTATCCATGTCATCGACCTGGCAAAATGGGGGCTGGTTCAGTATTTTCGAAGTCGATCAACTCCAGGACAAGCCCAAATTGAAAAGGTTCCCATGGATGGACGGAAAAATCCGGAACCATCGAATTCCAACCGACCACTTTTTCAGCCCGTAGTGCCCCTCTGTTTTTTCTGTCACTTCGTAACAATCCGACGGGATTTTCGCTACATTAAAGTCGCGCGTTGCCAGTGAAAACCGCCTTGGCCGAAGCTCGACGCCTGAATCCAAATCAGCTATCGCATGGAGCGATTGATACCGATGAGCGGACTTTCCAAATTCGTGGTCTTTCTCATTGCAACGTCGATTGTCACCGTTAGTGCATTGTGGATTATTGGCGGACGCCCAAACACGGCTTCCATCGAAGTAGTCATTGCGGCCAGGCCCGAGGAAGTTTTTTCCTGGCTGGTTGATCCCGGGAAACGAACCATGTGGGTTCACAACCTCGAGCAAACGATTCTGGAAACCGAAGAACCCGAAGGACGGCCGGAAAAATTTGTCTCCACGTTTCGCTTCGGCGACCGGACTGAAAACCACGATGAAACCGTGCTGCAACATGATGCTGGCCAGTTCCTGTCCCTCAAGGACCATTCCGGTGGCGTTCAAACCACAAAGGTGTTTCGACTGGAACCGGCAGGAAAACAGGTTCGACTGAAGTATGAGATCATTCAAAAAGCAAACAGCCTTTGGAAACTGAAGTTTGCCATGCAGGCCTCAGACCTGGAGGCCCGGATTCAAACAGAATCGCTGGAATTGAAACGGCTGGCCGAAAAGAATTCGGAAATGCCGTTTTTGTTTGGCGAACCAGTTCACAATCCGGATCAATAATCCGTTTCTTTTTCGCGATCTTCGATTGGCTCTTCAGGGCTCTCGTACGGCACCGGAGTTACTTCTTCGATCTGAACTGTTTCCACCGAAACGGCAAGCGGGACCGGGTGCCGTTCGATCCAACTGGCCATCATCGGCAACAACAACGGAACCAGCCAAACCGGAAGCTCCCATAACGGCGTCGAACTTCCTGGAATTGGAATCGGGAGAGTGTCAATATATCCCCACAGCATGCAACCGGCGAACGCGATCGCCAACAAAAGAAACATTCGGGAAGGACGATCGTCCCGCGACTGTTTCCCTACGACGCGCGCCAACGATAACGCGATCGCAAGAACCAGTCCGATCGCCAACGCGTGTTGCCAGCCCAACACTATTCCCAAAAGCCCAAGCCCCATCGCACAGTCCATCGACAAGGCAAACGATTTTCCGGCCGGTGATCGTAAACGGGCAGCTGCGATTGCACCGATCAGAACACCGATCGCTCCGGCAAAAAAAACTTGTCCGATGATCGCCCATGAACCCGGGCTTCCGGCCTCATCCAGACGAATTCCAGGTGGCCAGGCCGCAACAGGAACCGCAGCGGGAAAGGCGATGACCCCTGCACCGACCGCAACAAAAGCAAACAGTACCAGTTTTACGGGTATCAAATTTTTGTCCCAGCGAATTAGCGCGCTGCACAGGATGGTCAACAGCACCAGCGACTGCAGCAAAAATCGCTGAGCCATTCCTGTCGCAAAAAAATCCGCCGTCAGTCCAAATCGCAAAAAGTACTCACCGGGCGCCGCAGGAAAATTGGGAGCCGGCAACAGCAGCACGGATACGACCAGGCCAAACACCATCAAACCACTCACCGCTTCGACGATCGGATAGCGACTGCTGATCGGCAACCGGCACGCGCGACACCTGCCGTTCAGCATGATCCAGCCGATCACCGGGATATTGTCGCGAGCCAGAATCGGAGTCTGGCAGCGCGGGCAATGGGACGCACGAGTGGTCACTGATTTTCCCAGCGGCATTCGGTACACGACTACATTCATGAAACTGCCGAGTGCCGATCCGAAAAAAAGAATCCATAGTCCTGCCAGAAAACCTGGCGCACCGGAAATCAATCCATAGGAAACGTCTCGCACCAGCTGGCCCCCGCGCCCCCCTTCGAATTGCAACGAGTCCAGAACCAGCGCGGCAAGAAAAACCGCGACAAGAGTGACCAATACAAACAGCGCCAACAACAGCCCAATCCGGAGGACCTTCAGCACTAGCCATTTCGCAACGGAGTCTTTTGACGACATGTTTTCCAAACAGTTTTGAGAACCCGGTTTCGCGCATGGGCTGGACAAAATCCGCAACTCATCGGTCGCGTTGGGATGTCCTGTGCAAAAACGGAGTATCCCTGAACCCGCCAAACAAAAATTTGTTGTACTGCTTCATTTTCCGGGCTGTGTCTGGGATACTTCGGTTTTGTTATGGCCAGTGCGCTACGTCCCCGGACAGTTGCGGCCTGGCCAAAATTATTCAATGAAAATGGAACAGTCCGTTGTCAGGAAACGCAGTTTTGCCAGCCAAAATACTTTGCGGAAAAACGATTGCGGCCAGCATTCAGGACGAACTCCGGATCGAAACAGCCGAATTCACCCGCCAGACAGGCATCGTCCCGGTTCTCGCCGCAGTGTTGGTCGGAGACGATCCGGCCAGCCAGGTTTATGTTCGCAACAAGCGGCGTTCCTGCCAACGGGTCGGGATCG
>JAYVKA010000316.1:0-2965 GCA_043768885.1 Planctomycetota bacterium | reverse complement strand
TGACGACGATCATGAGCTATGGCGGCAATCCGCAAAATATCCCCCAGGATCACATGACGTTTCTCAGTCACTGCGTCCGGTATCACGAAACGGACAAGTACATTTTCGTACACGCCAACTACGACCCATGGCTACCGATGGCCGGGCAGCCCGATGAGATGCTGTTTTGGCAACACATTCTGGATATCGTTCCGCCACCGCATGAAAGCGGGAAAACCGTGATCGCTGGTCACACGCCCCAAGCCGACGGAATGATCCGGAATCTGGGGCACGTCATGGTGATCGACACGTTTTGTTACGGCGACCAATGGTTGACTGCGGTCGATTTGGACAATGATATCTGCTGGCAGGCGAACAATCGTGGCGAAGTACGCAAAAGCCAAATCCCCGTGGCTGTTCCCTCTTGAGCCGCGTTGCCAAAACCAGGCGATGGCGATCGGGGCGGCTGAGCTATTGAAAGTTCCGGCAGTTTGGTAGGCTGTTCCATTCGTAATTCGCCGCCAGCAATTCGACGAATGAACATTCGGAACTGTTGCTGGCTAGTGTATTGAGACAGCCAGGAACCTGGGTTGAAGGTAGTGGATCTTTTTAAAGATCCCGGCACTTAAGGATCTTCAGAAAGATCCACTACCCTGAGAACAAGCGGTCACAAAGCACTGATTTCGTCGCAGCAAAGTACACAGGCCCATGTCTGTAGCGACTCCCCACGCGAAAGTAGGGGACCGGCTAGGCCGGATCGCAAAATCAATTGCCGTGCGCAAGGACTTCGAAAGTTGCCTGGAAAACCTGGTCGCCGGCCAGTTGACCAGCTTTGACGAAGTCTGGGGTTCGTCCTGCGCGCTGCTGGCGGCATCCATTGTTGCGACGGGCCGCAAAGTTCTGGTCGTTACCCGCGATATCAAAGTCCAGGACGATCTGTATGATGACCTCGAGACTTGGCAGTTCAATATCGGCAGCGGACCGAAGGCTGCGAAACTTCCGACCATCACAACGATTTCCGGCAGTCCGAGATTGTCGGTCGATCAGGAATACGGCGACCGACTGCGGCTGTTGAAGAGAATTTCGGGTGGGGACCAGCCGTCGCTTGTAGTCGCAAGTGTACAGTCTTTGCTGCAACCGGTGCCGAATGCGGAACTGCTGAAGCAGGACGCACGCCTGATTCGCCAAGGCCAACGACTGGACGTCGCGTCGTTTACGGCGTGGCTGGAGAGTCATGGTTTTCATCGCACCACGGCAGTTGACTTGCCTGGCGAGTTTTCGTTCCGCGGCGGAATTTTGGATGTCTATGCGCCGGACTGGTTACAGCCGGTCCGGGTCGAGTTGTTTGATGACGAAGTGGAATCGCTTCGCCATTTTGATTTGCAAACCCAACGTAGTTCCGCCGACGTCGTTCAAATCGAGCTAACGGTCATCGATCCGATGGCCCGGCACGTCGATCATTTTGCGAGTTATCTGGCCGACGGCACGATTGTGCTCGAACTGGAACCCAACGAGGTCAACGAACAAACTGCGCAGTACATCGAACGCTTCTCCGATCCATCGCAACTGATTACAAGCGATACACATCGCCGGTCACTGGGGCGGTTGGCCATGGCCGCAGTGGAACGACTTTCGCAGGGGCAATTCCCGAATCACTGGCGATTGCAGGCCGAATCGATTGGCGAGTTTGGCGGCGATATGGCCGAATTGCGAACGGAACTGGATCGCATCGGCAAGGATTTTGATGTTTACGTGATCGCCCGGGTCGAAGGCGAATTGGAACGGATTCAGGAAATACTTTCGACCACGAAAACGATGCGAAGCGGTCGATTGCACCTGGGCGTCGGATGCGTTCACCATGCCTACCGATTGCGTGACGAAAAAGTCTGCGTGATCGGCTGCGATCAGATGTTCCATCGCGGTGAGTTGCGGCGGGGCAAGGCCCGGCGACAGGGCAAGGCGATCGACAGCTTCTTGTCGTTGCGTGACGGTGACCTGATCGTGCACCTGGCTCACGGGATCGGACGCTTTCGCGGACTGAAGATGCTTCATCGCGAGGGACAAAACACCGAGCACCTCGAGTTGGAGTTTCATGGAGGGACGCGGATTTATGTGCCGGCAACCCGCATTGATCTGGTCCAAAAATATGTGGGTGGCACAAAAACCCGCCCGATGCTGGCCAAAATCGGCGGGCAGAACTGGAACAAGCAAAAGAAGGCGGCCGAACAGGCGGTATCCGATCTCGCTTCGGACATGCTGGAACTTCAGGCCGCGCGTGCCGCGCGACCAGGGATCGCGTTCCGGGCTGACACACCCTGGCAGCATGAATTCGAGCACGCGTTTCCCTATCGCGAAACACCGGACCAAATGCATGCGATTGTGGCGATCAAGGGTGATATGGAGTCAGCACGGCCGATGGATCGCCTGTTGTGCGGTGATGTGGGTTTCGGCAAGACCGAAGTTGCGATGCGGGCAGCATTTAAGGCCGTGGAAAACGGTTATCAGGTTGCCGTTCTCGTGCCGACGACTATTTTGGCCGAACAACACTATCGTACTTTTCGCGAGCGGATGGTCGAGTTTCCGATGACGATCGAAAAACTCAGCCGCTTTTGTACGCGCGAAGAAGAGAAACAGAACATGGCCGGGATCAAATCGGGCAGCGTCGATATTGTGATCGGCACTCACCGTCTGGTTTCTGCTGACATCGAGTTTTGCAATTTGGGTTTGGCCATCGTCGATGAGGAACAACGCTTTGGCGTGGCCCACAAGGAACGCCTGAAATCGCTTCGCAGCAGCGTCGATGTGTTGACGATGTCCGCCACGCCGATCCCGCGAACGTTACACATGTCGCTGGTTGGAGTGCGGGATATATCCAATCTTGAAACACCGCCCGAAGAACGAATGGCGGTCGAAACCAAAGTTACCCGTTTCAATCACGAACTGATTCGCACGGCGATTTTGCGTGAGTTGAATCGTGGCGGTCAAA
>JAYVKA010000315.1:0-2553 GCA_043768885.1 Planctomycetota bacterium | reverse complement strand
GGAGTTTGATCTCGATCCGGAAACTGTCCATATGAATACTGGTAGTGTGGGTTGCACGCCGCGAATTGTTCTGGAGCAGATTCATCGGGCTGCCTCGACGATGGAAAGAAATCCGTTTCACCATCTTTGGGAAAACGGGCTGGCCGGTGACCTAAAACTGGTTTGCCAGCAAGTCGCCAGTCAGTTCGGCGCCCCGGACGATACGATTGCGTTGACGGAGAATACGACGTCGGCGTTGCACGCGATTGGTGCGGGGATTCGGTGGAAGGCTGGCGATGAACTTGTCTTGACCAACCACGAACACCTTTCCTGTATGGCGGTCTGGAAATATTTGCAGAAGCGATTCGACTTGAAGCTGCGATACGTCGAGATACCGCTGCCGGAGTATTCGGAGGCGGAATTTCTGGACAGGCTTCAGGCGGTGCTGACCGACCGGACCGTCGCCTGTTGCCTGAGCCATGTTGATTCGATGTGCGGAATCGAATTGCCGATCGCCGCCGTTTCCAGGATTACGCGGGCCAGAAATATTTTGTTGATCTGCGATGCTGCCCAGTCGCTGGGGATGCTGCCGGTCAATGTTTCGGAGCTGGGAGTCGATGCGTTGGCAGCGAGCGGGCACAAATGGTTGATGGGTCCGAAAGGAACCGGGCTGATGCATGTTGCCCGCCATGCACAGGATCGTATTCGGCCGCAGATTGCCGATTGGAGTTTCGCGGCACTGACTCCTTCGACGGGAACCCGCAACATCGCGCACCTGTTGGGGTGGGCGATCGTGGTTGAATTGCAAAGGACACTGAAGCCAGAACGAATCGCGGAACGAATCCGCACACTCTCGACTGAACTCAATAATCAAATGGAGCAACGGCCGGGCCTGGTTCCGCTGATTGCGTCGGGCCGATCAGCCGGTTCGGGCATGTTTTCGTTTCGGCTGGAGTCCGGGGCCAACAGCCTGGATATCGCCCGCAGGCTGTCGGCCGAGTTTGGTGTAATCGTGAAACCGTTGCCGACGACGTACGAATTGGCCGAATCTGCCGACTATCAACCGATCGACTACCACGCCATCCGCTTTTCGACTCACATCTACAATAACGAACAGGAATTTGGGAAGGTGGTGGAGGCACTACGCGTCGTTCTGAAATCGTAGCGTGGCAAGACAATTCTTTTGCAGGAATTTGGCATGTCGAAAACTATCTGTTTGATCATTTGCATTTTGGTCGCCGGTTTTTGGTCTTTCCGAGCGGGTGGCGACGAACCTGAATCGATTTGGCTGGAGGCCGAGCACTTTTCCGGCATCCGCGGCTATTGCTGGCCACTCGGTGACGACTCGCGCGATATGCGAAAGACTGACGGGAACTGGGGAATTTCCGGACCGGGATGGGCTGCGGAATGGAATCAGGGTGGCGAAAGCGGATTCATGTCGATCGCGACAAGTCCAACCGAAACGAACGCCGTCGTGACGAAATCCATTCAGATTCCGCGAGCGGGAGACTACAAAATCTGGGTTCGGTATGCGGACTGGCGAGAACAGGGGGAAGAGTTCGAAGTCCGCGTTCGCCAGGCTGGGCGCGAAATTCAAACGCTCGGATACGGCTCCAGGGGGATGGTCGAAGAAGACAACGAGATGAAACTGTATTGGAACTGGGCGTTTGCCTGGGATCACGCTGTCGCGAATCTGGACGGGGGCCCGGCCACGATTGAACTGGTTGCAAGTAAAGCTCAACCGGCTCCGCGTCAGATTGACGTGATTGTACTGACGACCGACGCCGATTATCGACCACTGATCAAGGACCAGCCCGACAATGCGACAACGCGGCTGCTTCGGTCGATTCAAATTGACGGGATGAATGGCTGGCGACCTTTGGCACGAAGGAACCTGTTGGGTGAACTGAATGTCGATTCGGCTGGCAGTGCCTATCCGTTCGAAAACTGGCAAATGCCTGACGTTTGGCAAACCAATACATTTGCCGACACCGGATTTCTGTACTTATGGAACATCACGCACACCGAACCGCTGAAAACCTGGTTGAGTGACGAACCGAACCGGGTCCGTTTTCCTTACAACATCATCGATCAGGAAACTCGCACGGAGTTTGAAACGAAATACGGTGGCGCGGACGAGGTTCCAATCTTTTCCGATCCAAGAATTACTCCGACATTTTACGGAGTGGGGGCCGGCGTGTTTGCGACTGATCCGGAGAGTGGCGAGGTGTTGCCGATTGGAAAGAAGTTTTCGGAATGGCTCGACAAGAACCCGCGACGCAAATGGGGAATGATGATGAACTATCATCCCGGAGCAAAGATCGGCGACGCTGGCGTGGCGATGTTCGACAAGTATCGGGACCGTTTCGTCGGCTCGATCGCAGGCGAAAGTCTGGGCTATTTTTATCCGGAGCCGGAAGCACTGAGAAAAGCCACCGACTCCGCAACGACGCGCCGGGAATTGGTCGCCGCATTTGAACCGCTTTCACTCGCGACCAACGCCGCCAAGTACCACGCCGTTTATGAGCGGGAACTCGACTCGAATCCGTTTGCCGACGTGATTTCCTGTCATTC
>JAYVKA010000314.1:0-3260 GCA_043768885.1 Planctomycetota bacterium | reverse complement strand
GCAATCCTGCTGTTTGCCGCATTGCCTGGTTGTGTTCGAAAGCACTCACAGGAAGTTGTAGTCTATGCGGCCCTCGATCGCGAATTTTCCGAGCCGCTGCTCCAGCAATTCGAACAGGAAACCGGCATTCATGTCCTGGCCAAATACGACATCGAATCGAACAAGACAGTGGGCCTGACCACAGCCATTGTCGCAGAAAAAAACCGCCCCCGCTGTGATGTTTTCTGGAACAACGAGATCCTGCATTCGGTACGGCTGGCCCGGGCGGGATTGGCCGAACCCTGGCTGAGCCCCCAGGCAAAAAACTACCCGGCCGGGTATATGGCCGCCGACTCGACGTGGCACGGTTTCTCAGCCCGCGCCCGCGTCCTGATCGTCAATACAAATCTGCTGACCGCTCCGGAAGCATACCCGACTTCGATTCGCGACCTCGCCAATCCAGGCTGGAAAAACAACTGCGGGATGGCCCGGCCTCTTTTCGGAACCACCGCCACTCACGCAGCCGTGCTGTTCGCCGAATGGGGTGAAACGGACGCACTCGAATTTTTTCGAACCGTCAAAGCCAACGCCGTGATCGAAGGGGGCAATCGCCAGGTCGCCCAGAATGTCGCCGACAGCCGTTACGCCTGGGGAATCACCGACACCGATGACGCGATCATTCAAATCGAAAAAGGAGCGCCGGTAAAAATCGTCTGGCCTGACCAGGGGGAGCAACAGCCGGGGACATTGCTGATACCCAACACGCTGATGATCGTGCAAGGCGGGCCCAACCAGGAAAACGCCCGCAAGCTGGTCGACTGGTTATTGCGGGCGGAAACTGAATCGGCGTTGGCCAGCGCATCGAGCGCACAAATTCCTCTCAGGAACCACTCGTCTTCAAGTTCCCGAGTATGGCCAACCGAAAACCCGCCACGCACTTTCCGGCCCGACTACGACGCAGCTGCAAAAGGCTGGGACTCCACAGCCCGACACCTGGCGGAAATTTTTGATTGATCTGCTTCAACCCAATTAGATAACGCCGTCGTTGTGCTCGATTCCGCTGAAGAAAACCAGGTTGTTAATCGTGTCGTCATTCGTGTCGTCACCGTAATACCAGGTTCCTGATCCTGGGCCGAGGAAAATGAATCCACGGGGACTAGGGGCGTCACCCACCAACATCAACCGGTCTCCCGTGCCAGTGTTCTGCAAGCCACCAGCTGCGGTAAACGTCGTCGTTAACGATGGTGTAATGCGGAACCGGTTCGTGCCAACCGAACCCTGAACGTTGACCGTTTCCATTTCCACATTCCATATCCCGGCAAAGACGCGGTTCGGATCACCCGACGGGTCCGGCGCATTGTGAACCCAGTTGTCACGCATGCGGTAGCTATAATTCCCGGTCACATCGGAATCATCCGCACGCAAATAATCGTTTCCGGCACCACCGATCACGTTGATGATTCTCTTCATCAAGTCTAGATTCCTGGTCGACAAACCGGACTGGAACCCAATCACAAAGATGTCGTCGCCACCGTTTCCGTAAAGCGACAACCTGGCATTGGTCGCCGAAACATTGAAGCGGTCCGGAGCCGATCCGTTGTTGCCCAGCAAGGCGATATCAGGCACTGTGCCACTGACCAGAATATTCGCGGGAGCCATTCCCGCGATGCGATAATCATTCGGCCCGCCATTCGGATCCAGCCCAAACACTGCATTGTGCCCCAGCGGATTGTCGGAATCGGATACTGTCAACTGCGCGACATTCGTACCGACCCTGATCGTTGAGGTAATCAACGTAGTGTTGCCGAAATTAACATTCCCTCCCATCGTCACCTGGGCCGCATCGGAAACCGACAGGGGGTATTGTGAAGCATAGATGGCCATACTTGTCCCCTTTATGGGGCCGACAGAAACTTCGCCTTTGAAGCTGTTAAAGTTTTGCAATTCGATACTGAGTCCACCGGACAAATAAAACATGGTCGTCCGGTCAGCATCGATCCCGTAAAACAGGTCGCCGATCATCGCTGACCCGTCGGCCTTGTGCAAACTGTTCAAGACTCCTGACTGGCCGGTCGGATTCCTGGCAACGATCCGTTCCAGGCCATGCATCGCGCTGTTGAACGGTTGAGGAATTGTGCCGATCACGCCGAACACGAATTCGTTGCTTTCGACTTTGATCAGCGGTAAATCAAAACTGTTGCCGTTCGATTCCCAGCTGTCAGATCCGGTTCCGCCATCAAAATCGTTGACGTACGAAACGGCATTGTCGAGGGCAATCAACCGGTCGTTTCCGGCACCCATGTCAACCCGCTGAAAACCGTAGCCTGAATATCTCAACGTATCGTTCCCGGCACCCGACTCAATGATGAATCGCGAGACTGGAAGCTTTGCAGCATCGCCAAACGTCGTGACCGAAGTTCCCGTCAAGTTGAACGTGTCGTTGCCACCTTCCGTATTGATCGTCAGGTAGTCGGCAAAGTCAAAACTGATCACGCCGTTGGCTGAACCCGACCCCGTCCCCGTTCCAAAATTCAAAACACCCGTAACATTGAAAGTCGCTCCCCTCAGATTCAAAACATCTCCTGGGTCCGCGCCCATCGAAATTTGAATCGTGGGATCGGGATTGTTGAACGAGGTGCCGTTGATGACGATCGATGTGGGAACGCCGCTCACCATGTTGATGGTCACCACGTCGGCACCGGCCGTTCCATTGAACGAAGCCAACAGCTGGCGTGGTTCCAGGTCGTTGTAGTCGGTCCCGAATCGTGGTGAGCTGGATTTGCGGGCGCGCGGCTTCAGACTGCGAAACTTCTTGAACACAATGGAAAACTCCTGGCCAATTCCGGATGGGAAAGCATTCTCTCCAGTCTAGGCAGATCGCCGATTAAAACAACGACTTTTTTGAAAATCCGCCCCTCATTTGCCGATTCCCGACCAGTTCAAGTTCCGAAAAATCACGGCTTATTGGTCCAATCGTTACAAATCGGCCACGAGACAAGTCATCCTTGCCGGACGAATTGCAAACATCAGCGACCAGGTCACGAGGTGTCATCGAACCTCGAACCAACGATTCGTGCCTGCATTCGCGTGCTGGCGAAGGCAAGGACCGTACAAAACCGGGATCCGAACCGGTTTGCCTCAAGTCTCCTTTCACGGAATCCGAGCCTGAATTCTGGACGCTTTGTGTGACGTTCCAATTAGGGGTCCCTTTCTACTCCCAAGTTCTTACCACGGCAGTCCGCTCAATGGGTCGGTCATCCAACAACGCAACCACCCGCTAC
>JAYVKA010000313.1:0-3576 GCA_043768885.1 Planctomycetota bacterium | reverse complement strand
GGAAACTGCAATGGTCGCATTTGCGCAAATGGGAAAAGGCGGACTGCATTTGGCTGCCACGCCGATGGCGTCGAACGAATCTTCGGGAATTTTTTCCGTGGTTCAAGTGCTTGCCGACAACAATCGCATCGTGGCAGTTGGGGGTGACTACACGGGAAACGGCGGCCAGGGAAACAACATTGCAATTAGCGAAGACTCCGGGCTAACCTGGCGATTGCCCAAAGGCGAACCGCCAGCCGGATTTCGCTCGGTTGTTGTTGTTGCGAAAATGCCGGGCAATAACGTAGTGTTCCTGTTGGCCGTCGGCCCGTCTGGAACTGACTGGTCTGGTGACCTTGGCGAATCCTGGAAGACCCTGTCGACTACCGGATTCCACACCGCATCGTTTGTTCCCGGTACCGAATTTGGGTGGGCCGCCGGTTCGGAAGGCAGGATCGGCAAATGGCGAGCGGAAAAGTAAATTGGTTGTATGTTCATGCGATTGCGGTGTTGCATTCCGGGATCGTGTAAAATTGAAACGCCCCAACACTTCCAACCCACTGACAAACCCGGAGAGTCCGATGAATCCTCACGACATCATCAAATACGATTGCGACATGGCAGAAATGGTCAGCATGACCTATTTAAAAGACCTGACCGATGAAGATCTGATGCTGCGACCGACCGAGGGCTGCAACCACATCAACTGGCAAGTCGGCCATTTGATTGCCAGCGAGCACGACATGATGGAAAAAGTGTTCCCCGGTCGTTCGCCGAAGTTGCCAGCGGGATTTTCCGAAAAATACACCCGCGAAACAGTCGGTGAAAACGACGCGAAGAAATTCGCCAACAAGGAAACGCTGATGCAGGCGTTTGAAAAACAGCGGACGGCGACGAAAGAAATTCTGTCGTGTTTATCTCCCGACGATCTTTCCAAAGCCGCACCGGCAGAAATGCAGGCCTACGCACCCACAATCGGCGCGATGTTCGCACTGCAGGGTTCCCACTGGATGATGCACTGCGGCCAATGGGTCATCATCCGCCGCCAAAAGGGACTGCCCGTCGCGATCTGATCGTCGATATCGGCAACTTCTTCTTCCTCAAACGGACAACGAAATTCAAAAGCCCATTCCCATCGCCATGAAAGGAAGAACCTGGCTGATGGGTACCAGTGCGTCGGCGCTGACCGCATGCTGGTCGAAATCCAGTCCAACCCAGCACAGACCTTCCGCAGGTTTGAGTTTTCCTTCCGGGTCGGTCCAGTTTCGGATGCCGGACAGCTGATAGATTCGCGCTGTATTCAGACAAACCTGAATTTGTCCCTCCAGCGGTTTCATTCCTGCGTCGCGTAACGGCTTGGTCAAGATGCTGTTTCCGGCCTCAACGTTTTTCACGATCCGCTCCAGCATGGATTTGTCCGAGCCGATCATGAACACGAAATGGTCGCGCACCTGAACGACCTGGATCGAGCCCCAATTTTCGCCGAACATTCCCTGCATCACCCCGATCGCCTCTCCGACTTCGTCTGTTGTTTTCGATGGATCGGGCGTGACGTGAATCGTGTGAGTCGCAAATCCGGCGACCGTGCCGGTCGATTCTTCGAGTCGCAAGCCCGGATTGAGGGTCGTCCAAAAGCCCGGATCGATTACCGCTTTGCCGGCTGCATCGGTATCTGTCTGGATTCGATTCAGAATGCCCTGAGCCCGTTCCCGTTGCTCCAGATTCCAGACTTCGATTCCCTTTTTCAGAGCGGGCACCGCCGCCTGACCCGCCAGGATCAGCCTCGTTCTGGCCCGATCCGAGACGTTACAATCTTCCGACGCAAGTTCATCCACCAGTCGCAACAATTCATCCGCACGTTCTGCTGCTTTGACCGACAACGCTTCGGGGCTGGTCAGTCGTGACAATCGCCGCAGCTCGTTCAACACGTCTTCCGGCTTGCGGGCATCGGCAATTCCAACGATCGCGAGTTGCCCCGCCTGTTCGTCCTCGTCATTCTGATAGAGTCCAACTCGGGCCGCTGAAAGATCATTCCAGGAATCGCCGGACAATTCGGCCAAGATCCGCAGCATGTTTCCCTGCAGGAACCCGAACTGGTTGCCCCTGCCTGACTCCCGAAGCAACACTTGCGGAACCACCCGCGCCGCCGCCGAAGAGCGAAACGCATTCATCTGAATAGCCGCTGACAAAACCAGTTGCTCCACTTCCAGCCCCAGCTCCGGTTTCCATGGCTGATCTGCTTTTGTGAAATCAACGAGACGCTCCAGCGATTTTCCCTCACCGATCTGGGCGTGCGAACGAAGCTGAAAAACCCTGTCGTGATACTTCAGTCCCAACAGTCCCAGTCTCGTTGCCATTCCGGTTTCGGCCAGGTCGTGAAGCCATTTTTGCTCGGCTTCGGTCATGTCGCTGCCGAATTCGCCGACCAGCCAGTCCGCCGTGATGACATTGTTGACTTCCTCAGGGCTGATTTGACCGATCAACGAAATACCGGAACCATGGATGATGTCGCGGCTGGTCGCATCCAGTTTCGCAGCGAGTGGCGGAGCGTCCAGGAATTTCCTGGCGACATCATCTTCTCCTTCGAATGCCACAAGTTTGTTGCCATGAATGTATCCCCGCGAACGTGGGTGGCCCCAAAGCAGCCCAAACAGTTCCACTGGAACCGGATTCGAAGCCAAGTCGAAACCGGTTGCCTCCCGGATGCCCTCCTCGTTGCCCTTCGCCCAGTACTTGAGCAGCGATTCCCGGTTCTCAATCTCAAATACTGCAATTTCATCTTCAAACAGATTGTCGCTTCGGAGTCCGTAGTATGCGATCACACCATTTTTGCCGGTCAAACCCGACTGGCGGTCTACTGACAGGAAGTTTCCCAGCCAGTCTCCCGCCTCCGGAAACCCGAGGTCTTTGGTCATTCGCCTTAAATCGTTGATCACGACCTGATTGTCGTTCAAGACGATGATGCCGTCTGACGCATCAGCGATTCGGTCGGCCATTGTTTCGGCCACCTGTTCCTGGCCAACACAATTCCGGTCGCGACCGCACGAAAGCATGGCGATGGTCAAAACCAGGGGAAAAAGAATCCGGGCCATGCTGAAACTCCTGCGAGGTTGTTGAGTCGGCAAATTTGGAATCTACAGTTACATCAAACTCTGACAAAACCGGTCCGGTTTCATTCGGGTATGATTAAAAGCCTAAATGTACGATGAACTTCCAAGTCTGTCATCTATGGAATCTTGAAAGTGATTTCGACGGACTTGGAAGTCCATCGTACCGAAAAACCGACCTGCCCCATCATTTTGTCATCCATGATTCTGTCACAGCCATTCGCTGCCCCATGATTAACTGGTACTTCGGCTGGATCTCGATATTGCTCGCATTTGTTACGGGCGCGATCATCGGGTTGTTTTTCTATCGTGAAGATTTTCTGGGCGGTTACAACTCGTTCAGCCGCAGAATTTTGCGACTGGGCCATATCGCACAGGCGGCACTGGGGATGATGAACGTTGTAGCTGGAAACAGCCAGCTGAATTCGGGAATTGATTACCCGGCGATCGCGCAGTGGGGCCTGATTGTGGGCGGAATTTCGATGCCGGT
>JAYVKA010000312.1:0-23245 GCA_043768885.1 Planctomycetota bacterium | reverse complement strand
TGTTCGGAAACCGAAGTCGATTGGCCGGGGCTTTTGAAGGCCGTCGATTTTGAACGCTACTTTGGAGAGATATCAGGAGAACAGCTTCGTGCAGGATTTCTGGAAAAATCGGCGGCAAGCCGAGATCTGAGCTTCCTCTCCAAACCGGAAAAAAAAGCAAAGGCAAGAAAACATTCTATGGCTTCCACCAAAACCTGGGCGATGGCGATCGAGAGTCGACCCGGGAAACCACAAATGGATTTATTCGTGGCTGGCCAACCCCGAACGGTCGGAAACCTGCCACAACTCGCTATATTGTTGGAACGGATTGGCAAGTTACTGTTCCTTGTACAGGCTGACACGAATGAACGCGGCGAAAGCGATTTCGGCCAAGAAGAATACGCAGGTCCCCAAAGGGTGCCTGGTTGTTTTTGGTTCGGTATTCCTGCTGGCAGGGCTGGCGGGATTTTGGTTCGCGTTCCTGAGTCCGACGATTCGATCGATTTTGGCCGCGTCCTGGCCATCAACCGAAGCAACCATTATCCACAGCGATATTGTTGAATCACATGACGATGACGGGTCCAGCTACAAACCCGAGATCCACTTCACCTATGCTGTAAATGGCCAGCAGCAGACCTCGGAGAAATGGTCGTTTACTGTTTGGTCGTCCAGCCACAAGTGGGCCAGCAGCGTCACCGAGCGCTATCTGGTAGGCACGAAACATGTCTGTTTTTTCAACCCCAACAAACCAACGGACGCAGTTCTGGAACGCCATTTCCAGTGGATCAATCTGCTGGGCCTGTTCACGCTGATTTTTGTTGCAGTCGGCGGAGGCATCTTGTGGTTCGCGATTCGTTCGGGTGTAGCTGCAAAAACCAGCCTGGCCAACGACCCTGCGGGAACAGCAGCACTCTTGGCGCCTGCCGGAACGAAGAATTCGCTCGGCGCGCTTTCGACCCTGGACAACGTCGATGCTCCGTGGAAAGATTTTGAAGGGCCACAACGGCTAAAACCTGCTGTTTCGCGGATGGCCGTGTTTGTCGGCACTGTTCTAATCGCCGCTTTCTGGAATGGGCTTTCGTGGTTCATGTTCATCATGGTGATCAAGGATCAAGGCTGGCTGAGTTTTCCGGGAATTTTCCTGACCGTCTTTGTCGTTATTGGCGCGGGATTGATCGCCGCTGCCTTTTACGTGTTCTTGGCCCTGTTCAATCCCGTTGTTTCGATTGCCCTCGGCAACGGAGCCGTCGCGGTTGGTGAAACGGTGGATGTTGCGTGGGAAACCGAAGGCAAAGCCAGCCGAATTGCCGAGTTGATCGTCGAACTGGTTGGTCAGGAAAAAGCGACTTACACTCGCGGCACATCGACCTATACCGACAAGAAAGAGTTCGTTCGCGTTCCAATCGTAAAGACAGGCGACCAGGAAACAATCCGGTTCGGCAGCCTGACCTTTCAGATTCCCGCCGACACCATGCACACTTTCCTGGCGTCCAAAAACAAGATTGAGTGGTCGATCGATGTGCGGGGAGTCATTCACTGGTGGCCGGATGTGAAGGAGTCGCTTGCTTTTTTTGTCAAACCGGCAAACCCTGGGGAATCAGCCGCATGATTGCCATCGAAATGCCTGTAAAGTCGTTTGAATCCGGCAACGAAATCGCCGGCGTCGTCCGTTGGGATGGATTGGAAGAAACCGATCACCTGGATATCCGGCTAATCTGGTACACGTCCGGCAAGGGTGATCGCGACTTTGGCGTTGCAAACCTGATGGAAGTCGAGGGACCTTCAGCGTCCGGTGAGCAGCCATTTTCGTTTCTGGCACCCCAACATCCCCACAGCTTTTCCGGAATCCTTGTCTCGCTGGTCTGGTCCGTCGAAGTCGTCCGTTTTCCGGGTGAGGATGCCGAGCGCTGCGACATCGTGATTGCGCCCGGAGGTCGCGAGATTCTGCTGCACTTGAATACGAAAGCCTTGGTCCAAACGTGATTCTGAATTGGGCATCGACGATCGCAGCCAAAGACAACCCGTTTGCGTCTCATCGGGTGGAAGCGGTAACGTATCGTTTTGCAGAAGCTGACTGGAATAGCCACATCCAACGGCTGGTGTTGATGAATTGGCGTGGAGCAATTGTCGGCGATCAGGGATCGGGAAAAACGACCTTGATGCTGGAAATGAAATCGCGACTGAATGAAGGAATCGCCGGCGAAATGTCGGCCTACTACTGTTTTGTGTCACGAGATTCACAGGAACACGCAAAAGAACTTGAGCAATTGTTTCTTGCGGCATCGTGCGGTTCTGTTTTGCTGGTCGATGGTATTGAGCGGTTGAGCTGGTTCCTGCGGCGGCGACTGTTGCGATGCGAACCGGAGCGGACCCGTTTGGTAGTGACCGCTCACGGGACCATCGGTTTACCCCTCTGGCTCCACTGCCAAACCGATTGGCCGCTGATGCAGTCGGTGCTGGAAGCACTGGTCGATTCCCCCGACGAATCTTTGATTCAGGCAACCCTCCGGCTATTCAAAACGCATCGCGGCAACATTCGCGATGTTTTGCGAAGTCTGTACGATCTGTGGAGTGCCGGAACTTTTACCCAACATCGCGAGTGTGCGGTAGAGACACGCTACCGGGCAAAGTGAAGATCGGGCGTGCGATTTCGCACGAGCAAATTCCTTCAGGGGGTTCCGAATCCTGAGTCAGGGCAATGCTCACGTTCACGGGTGAACGGCCACATGGCTATTTCACACCCGTGAAAAAGAGCCCGTCTCCAGGTTTGATGTTTCCTGGCACGCGAGCTGCTTTTGTTTGGGAAGGATTTGTTCATTGCGGCAAACAAAACTGAAACCAGGAGCAGGAATGTCACGGGCCAAGGTGGGTATTGTGGGAAGCGGGATGGTGGGAGGCACGACGGCCTACACCATGATGCTGAATCGGGTCGCTGATGAAATTGTGATGGTGGATTGTGACACGCCGCGAAGTATTGCCGAGGCATCCGATATTCAACACGCAGTTCCCTGGCAACACGATGCGAGAATTCGGGCTGGCGAACTTTCCGATCTGGCCGGTGCCGATGTCGTTGTGTTTTCGGCTGGTGTCAATTCAAAACCTGGTGAAACGCGCCTGGATTTGCTCGGTCGCAATGCGGCGGTCGTAGAAGAGACTCTGCCGGACATCTTTCGACATGCGCCCCAGGCTGTGTTGCTGATGACCACCAACCCGGTCGATGTGTTGACCTTTTTGGCAATTGTTATCAGCAAGCAATTCGGAATTCCAACGCAGCAAATCATTGGTTCCGGCACGACGCTTGATTCCTGCCGATTGCAGTGTGAACTGGCCGCACACTTCAACGTCAGTCCACGGTCGGTCCAGGCGATGGTGGTCGGCGAGCACGGCGAGAGTCAGGTTCCGTTATTCTCGACCGCGAAAATTTCTGGCTTGTCGCTGGAGGCCATTGCAAAATCGGCTGGGCGAGAATGGGCACTGCAGGACCAGGAACGCATTGCCCTCAACGTGCGAAAGGCGGCCAACCGGATCGTGCGAGGCAAAGGGGCAACCTGGTTCGGCATCGCAAGTTGCCTGTCGGAGATCGCTGATGCAGTCATTCGGGACAAACGGCGGATAATGCCGGTCTCCGTCCAAATCGAAAAAATCCTCGGCGGCGAACCGGCCGTACTTTCGCTTCCCTCCGTGGTCGGACGCGGCGGAGTTTCCGGTTCGCATGTTCCTGAAATGTCGGAGCCTGAACTTGCTGCGTTGAAGCAAAGTCATTCCGTAATGGCCGAGGCCTGTTTGCGAACAAGAGCCAGCTTGCACTCTGAGAAGATTTGAACACTTTGGCGATATTTCCAACCTTGTTTTTTGGAAGATCGGATTCGGCAAACTTTGGAAGTCACAGGAAGTTCGGCAACTTTCACTTCCACAAATCCGGAATCCTGCACCAACCCGAATTTTCCTTTACAATTGCGGGTTGTTGCTCACAAAAAATCTTTCCTGTAACGAAGAAGTAACAAAATGGATCCCGTAAAAATTCTTGGCGGTTTGCTTGGACAACGTGCGACGCGACCCGGCAGCGGTGGAGGTGCGATTCTCGGCCAGGTGTTGAACGGTGTTGCCCAGGCAGTTCAGGCTCAGTCGCAAACGCAAACGGCCGATCCACGTTTTGCTCCACAACAACATGGCGCTCTCGAAAGTCTGGTACGCGATGCTATTGTGCGGCAGCATCAGGCGGGTGGTCAGTTACCCAATCGGGCCTCGGGCTGGGTCCAGCGCCAAGCCGCACCGCCAACAGTCCAGCGCGCACCGTCTCCGCAGCACAACGACCAGGATCGCCACCAGCAACAGCAACATGGCGGACTGCAACAGGGAACCCACCAACACGGCGCGCATCCTTTTGGTCAGCAGTTGCAAGCCCATTGCAGCGGTTTGAACCAGAACCAGCGGGCCGAGCTGTTGATTCAGGCGATGATCATGGCGTCCCAGGCCGACGGCCAGATCGATACTGCCGAACAGGACAACATCGTCCAGCAGTTGCAACCACTCGACCAGAACGAAGTCACGTGGTTGCGCCGCGAGTTCAACACGCGACACGACGTTCACTCTTTTGTTCACGCGATTCCGCAGGGAATGGAATACGAGGTCTACCAGGTTTCGCTGATGGCCATGAATCTCGACACACAAAACGAAGCTGCCTATCTGCGCGACCTGGCCCAGTGTCTGCGGATCGACCCGCAAGTCTGCAACCAGATTCATGCCAGGGTCGGCGCACCGGTGCTGTACTGAGTCGACACGGAGTGGCGGAAGCCGACTGTAAAATCGTTGAACAAGACTGCTACGTCTCGAATTGTGCGAATTCCGGTAGCACGGGAGTCCACTTCCAAGGCCTCAATAATCACCGTGACGTTTCCTTGGGATTTAATCCCCTTTTTTCGAATAATTCCGGGTTCACGAGACCTTTTAGCCTTTCCGTGTCTTCAACAATCGCCCCGTCCAACAACTCCCTGTTCAACGGCTGATTGAACGAAATCCACTGGAAAACGGCCTCATCGGTGTAATCACCCATAAATGACATTGCAGGTGATCTATATCGGCGTCGAGACATTTGCCGGAAACTGGCTGGCACAAAAATGCCGTCGAACTCCTGCCACTCCAGCGATCCTTCGATTTGTTTCCGAATTTCTCCCGATTGAAACTCGATTTGAGCGACAAATTCCTCAGGCATGTTTGTATCGACTGAGAATGAATGCGTGGTAACAAATCGCGCCCTGATATCAGGCATCTCCTGTTTTAACACGGTCACGTCGATGCTTTTTTTCCCAATTTGTGAGCGAATGTATTTCTCGCCGGTTGAAACTCGCTCAATGCCTGGGCGCAGCTCGTCCAACAACTGAAATTCAAAATGACCAGCTATTCCAATCGACCGCGGATCCAGAAATCGACTGTTGAACTCAAATTCCGACATTTCAGAAGAGCCCACAGCGCCCGGCAGAAAAGACTTGGACACGCCTGGAATTTTTCGAATGATGGCTTCCGGATTCTTCAAATCAACAAATTGCACATCCAGCTCTGATGCCAAAATTCGTCCGTCATCAATGGAAGTTACCTTGGCCAGGTCCAAAATCTCCGCCTTTTTAAGACTGACAATCAGGACGCGTCGGGCATGAAAATCAAAAATTATTCTGCGAAATATTTTCGTCGCGACCAATATACCTTCAGCATTTAGCTTCCCGCCTGTATTGATGCCGTCATAAACCTGTTCCTGAACGATCAAAACGTCTCCAGTCTGCCACGCCTTTGCATTGGAATAGGCATACTCGAATAGACTGCAAATTTTCGCATCCTGGTCTTGTTGTTCGGCACCATCGGTCTGCACCGCGTCCAACAACATGGGCCAAGGTGGTAACAGGACAAGGTGAAATACCCAAACAACGACTGCCATATAGGATCGTGCGAAGCTGGCATTCATTGCGTTCTCGGGGAACAATGGCCTTGGATGGGATACTTTTAGAATGGGCTGCATGAACTTGGATTTGCGTTCAATATCATTGGAAAATACCAAAGTACCGCGTGCGGACCGCTGTAATAAGCACAATCCTCAACTTCTGGATTGCCCGTTGGATAACAAGCACAATACGTTGTCGAAATGCAAACTACGGGATTGTGGGTGTCGGGCGTAAACGAAGAAAAGGTGTATCCACTTTCCGTGACTTCAAAACTTGCAAACTGCTGATGCAGGTTCAATGTTTGAAAGTCAGGGTCTGGACAAATGAACTCGTCGGTTTGCGGATTATATAAGCAAGCTGCCTGGCAGGCTACCATTAACGGGCGGCGGGGGCGGTACGACATGTCCGAAACACGTAACGGTTACGGTGTCGAAACACAAGGTTTCTTCGACAACCTGTGCGTTGGCAACTTTCACCGAAGAAACCAACAACAACGCCAGAAACATTCTTTGACAAATTTTCACGGCACTAGTCCTCCAAAAGCCCAATTGACGTAATCTGAACAGCTTCCGATTTGGAAGCAAAATTCCACTGAATCTTGACGTGTTTCCCAGACGGTTTTTCACCGTTACTCGCGCGTCGAATATTTACATGGGCTGCCAATACCCCATTGGCCAATTCTTTGGCCGTTACATTCACATCCCACCCTTCGGCTTCGCACTGGATGGTCGGCATTTCTTCACCCTGATCCTTGAGACGCACCAGGAAATTGGCTTCGTAACTCTCGGGCTCTTGATCGTTGTCTCCGTCACCGGCACTCTGCAGACGCTGAAACCTGACAAATTTTGGACTAAGATTGACAAATTCCGCCTTCAAAAACGTGATTGTCCGTGAGTGCTTGACTTCATTTGTTGGGCATTGAACGGTGACCTCGCCAGTGATTCCGGTTTGGCCCAATTGCGATTCGGAGGCACCAACGACCAAAACGGCCCTATCGTTTTCAACCTCTACCTTTGCGATGAAATCCCTTAGGGCGGGATCCAGCGTTGGAATTAGCGCGGATGGATCAACCGGTGCTGTGGTCCGAATGGGAATCCGCCATTCGCTGATTTTTCCGTTGGATTCATAAGTTGAACGGCTGTCGATGAACAACACTCCTTGCAGGGGTCCGGATACCAAAATCGTAGCTCGATCAACACCATCCTTTCTGAGGCTGAAACTCACCATGTATCTGTCCGAATTCTGACTGGATTGAGGTCCGAGCCGAACAACAAACGGCAAAGATTCGCCCGGCTCGATGAAATTCCGTTCTGCCGTAATTGCCACGCAACTACAGGTCTTGGCGACCGTATCAAAACGAATCGTTGACCCCGTTTCATTGCGAACTGCCATGACCAAACGATTGGGCGACCCGGCAACAAGCGCCGGACCTTCGGCAGTTGCCATTGAATACGAAGTGGGCGAATGCAGCGGAGAGATGTTCTTTAGCGAAACATCAAGACTGTGCGAAGGTGCCTTCTCCCATTCGTCAGGGATCGGAGGCGTCTGTAACCCGACGACATCAATGGGAAGTGCAAGTAGCAGCAGGCCGAACAAACCAAAACATTTCTTTGCCGCAATCATATTTGCGCTTTGGCAATTTGCCTGGACTTGGCATCATCAAACGGTTTTCCAGGGCAAAACCGCTTCACCTGATATCAACCTTCGCGTTCCAGGTTTGCAAAGTCAAGCACCTTGGCTTCAATCAATCAATCAATCAATCAATCAATCAATCAATGGAAAAAAGCACAAAAAAGCGTGGTTTTCCCGGATTTCCCGTATGCAATAAAGTTTCCCGGAATCAGGGATATAGTTCGAGCCAGACGCTGAAGTGTTTGCCGAGCCGGGCCTGTTTGTCGAGTTGCGACCTGGTCCGGATTGATGCACTGGCAAACTAACTGACCAACAGCTCGAAGTTTTCGTGGCGTGGGCCGTTTTCGTCACAGACGGCGTACTTGCCGCCGAAGAATGAAACTCCTGAGTGAACGCCTGCCTTGTTGCTGACATGGGTCGGCAGTCTGTTCGACCAACAAGTCGGCGCGCCGATGCTTTATTGAGTCATTGAAAGAGGTGGGTATGCATCAGGCCACCAACCAAAATTATTGTCAACCAACTGAAACGGATTTCGGGTTGTTGGTCGAGCAAGTCTATCGGGAACATGGACTGTCCGCTTCATACTCTAGTCGTCTCCCCAACTGGACGCATTCCCGGAAATTCGAAGGCCAAAATCCTCGCTGGAAGCAATGACGGTTATCTGGCCTGCCGAATCGACAAGAGCCTTCGCTACACGAACCTGCAACTGGTCCAACACGCCTTGAAAATCCGGTACCAACGCCAGTTCCTCCATGGGTTGCCTAATTCGATCCAGTTCATTTTGATTCCGAACGGGTCCAAATCTCCTGGAATTTAGTCGATATTCCATGCCGGCAATTATAGGCGGCCAGTAATCTCGTCCAAGCGACCAGATGGCAAACGGAGCATCAATTGATGAATCTCGCTGCCGAATGCCCGACACCTGCGCCGCCAAACATCCGGAGTCTTGCACTGAAAACGTCTCACAACGACCAATTTCTTCAACTCTGTCGTTGTCCACTATTGACATCCAGTTGGGCGAAACTGACCAACCTGACGGCTTATGGTCGTCACCTACTGCGTTTCCTGCTTCCATTCCGGAAGCCCGTTGCAACTCCTCAATATGTGACCGCTGTTGCTGAGTTTGCGCAGCCGACCAAACCCACGTGGTAACGCCCTGCCTTGTTTCCCTGTCCGGCACCGAACCGCCCGGCAAACGGGACGAATTGACCAAAGCCTGAACAATCTCGACAGCTTTTTCCTCGTCACAGCAAACAGCAAACACAATCGGACCACGCGGAAAATTTTCATCCCGAGTTGGATGTAACATCACAAATCGACCATCCCAGGCTTCACTGAGCATCCGAACGAATCCGGAAGGAACCCGAGCCTGTCGCTCCACACCGTCGAGAATTGTTTGAAACATTCCATTACGGAATTGTGAATCCACAGCTTCTTCCACAGCCGTGAACAATCGCGGCGAATCAATTTGTATTGCCTGAATCTCGCGGAATTTTCCCTCTCGAAGTCCTTCGATATCCGGAATCTGATCGATAGGCGGTCCACCAAGCAACGCATCATGAATTTCACAGCGTGGATGTGTCACGGCGATCCACACATCCAATGATAGCTGAATTTCTGGGCGACCAACTTTAGTGTTGGCCTGTGCCCTTAACTCGACCAGCGACGCCGTGATTTCTTGCAGCCCCAACATTCTCCATATCTCCGACGAAATCGTTGGGAAAAGCGTTTGGGCGATCGAAGGGTCGAAGTAAATCTGCAGCAACGCTGGCGTCTTGGACAACTTACCGGCGCGCAACACACTTTGGGCGAACTTTCGGCTCTCAGCAAACGAACGCTTTGGGCGAACCGTGGAGTTGATTTGGCGAATCAATTTCCCCGCGACAGCCGGTTCCGATGCCGCGATCAAGTGCCCATTGATGAGAAACAAGGCTGTACCGGTAGCCGGCCACCGTATCCCGTCCAAACCATCCTGTTTGACGGTTTCCCAACGCATCTGGCCTTCGTCAAAGAACTCGGCGTGAACACCCAGCAGAGAAGCGAACCGATCGCGGAATTCCCCAATTTTGGACAACTTTGTTGGAACGATCGCAATCCACGACCACGGCCCGTCTCGTTTTGGACGAGCCTGAACCGAAATGACAAGTGGACCTGCCAAGACATGCTTTATTTCTTCCCACTGCATCGCAGGATTCCCACTGATTTCCCAGCGAACACCGAATTCCTCAGCCATTTCTTGAAATCGTTCCGTCGCCAGGAATTCGCGGATACCAACAAGTTCCGGGTGGTCCCAGACCGCCAGTGCCGAGATATCTTCCCTGATCAATTCAGGTTCCGCAATGCGCAACATCAAGGCCTGATCGGCATCCAGCCATTCCAGTGGATCAAAATCGGCTATTTGTGCGTCACAATTCCACGAAGAAACCAATAACAAACTCGTCACAAGACAAATCATTTTGCTCATCAAACTACTCTTTCGCAGGCCGTGGAATGCTGAACAAGTCGATTTTTTGGCGCATGCGCATTGCCATGATCACCAGGAACAACATCGCCGTAAGCTGCAAAACGGACCAAACGGAAACTGCGTGGCTCGCACTCCCAAAACAACCACAGATCACCTGAATTCCACGGCACAGCACACAAACCTGCGCCAACAGGAAACAGGCAAACAATCCTCCAGCCACCCAAAGCACTCCGCCACGAAATAATCCGAATACCAGAGCTGTCCCCGAAACAAGCTGAATGGCCATCAGAAAAGGCAAAACCCAGACCAAGGCCGTTACGGGAAGTATTCGATACCGCGTTGCAGCTTCCAGAAAAAACCAAGGGCCTGCAATGTGGATTAATGCACTAATCACCAGAATGGTTCCAAGCCCCATTTCAATCAACCGAACCAGCATGTTCCGCATTTTTTACTGTCCTGTTGCTCAAAATGGAGCCCAACCGAAACCATTCACGCCGCTGCCAGTCAACCTGTCCCGGCATTCTGTCCCAATGCGGTTCATTTCACCATCGCACCCGACTCGCCAACGGATTCGGCTGAACGCAAGCCGTTGTAACCCGGTCGAAAAATCACCACTTCCTCGACTCCCATTGCGTGTAAAAGGCTACCCACCTGATGGGAATAACCACACTGACTGGACTGACAATAAACTATGACTCGACGCGCCACCCGAACCCTTTCCCACACCAGTTTGAGTTCCATTACGCTACAATCCACCGGCAGATTAATGGCGCCAATTGCATGACCGCCATAAAAATCCTTTGGCAAGCGGGCATCCACTATCACAGTTTCGTCATCTGTCACCCAGGCGGTATCCCACTGCCAGAGTTCAGTCAGCCAGTTTCCCATCTGCAACTCGCTGGTCTTGCCGGTCAGCATTGCCCTGGCATCCGGGTTTTTCGAGTAGGCAGCCGGTATCCAGATTGTCCAGGCCGCCCCCAACACGGCTGCCGTCAAAACCAACACGGCAACCTCTAACGCCGGTCGCCCGGCGGCCCCAATTAAACGCAACAGTAAACTGATTCCCAGCAACAAGCCAAGCACAATCGCCAAAGAGATCAGAAAACCCAATCGTGATTTGACAATCTGTCCCAAATTGATCGGGCGGTCTGAAATCAGTATCGCCGTACCATCCCACCACGCCAACAACTCGGCTTCGGTTAACCATTGTGGCTTATGTGGAAGGTCAGCCAGCAATGCCTTGCGGTTCGGAATATCCACTTCCAAAATTGCCATCCAGTGTGACACGCCTTCGACCTGATAACTGTTGCCACTATGGATCACCGCCGGTACACCCAGCACGCCCAGCATGTTTAAATCCGCGAACCTGACCACTTCTGCATGAAGCCCAAACTCCTTCGACGCCCGCAAAAGATCATCCGCACTACTTCCAACCTGTAAGTTCGACCACGTTCCTGTCACCAACTGATCAATTGGAATCCGTTTCTTCAGCCGTGCGGCTGCGATTGCCAGACTGTACAGTCCGCAATGAGCACTGGAAACCGAACGGAGATACGAGATGCGATCCAGGTTTCCCGGCAAGCCTTCACCAGTTTCGGCATGGGCCGAATCATCACCCCCAAAGAATGCCGATCCGGAGTCCTCCAGGTTCGCGGTGTCTCCGTCAAGGACTGCCTCGATTTCCCGCTCTGCATCCGGATCGATCGCGCGAACTGCTTTTCCATCATTAAATAACAGCAACAATGTCGGCTCTGCGATAGAAACTACTCTTGTTCCCTCCCGCACCTTGCAGATACTGAACTGGTTCAAACCAACATTTGCCTTGAGCGGCACAAGTTTGTCGAACTCGTTGATAACCGCTGGCAAGGAGCCTGGCCGGTCTGAACTAACTGCGAACGACTTGAGCCCCCCATCACCGAAAGTTTCCCCGGTGGGTTCAAAGATCGACGTATGGATACTGACCACTCCATTAGCGTCAGTCCATTCCGATCTTTGCCGAATTCGAATCAACTTTTCGGTAGACACCGAAAACTCGAACTCATATCCGCCCGGCTCGAACTCCAGCGCAACGGTTTTTTCTCCGTCCACTATCAATCGACACTGCTCTTCAAATCCGGATGAGTGCATATCATCCAAACCCGTCTTTGCCCGGACCAGCCCAAAAAGAAGTTCTCGTCCCAAAAATAGTCCCGCACCCGATTCCGCAAAGTTGCCTTGATTCAGGGTCACTGTAGAAACACCCGATCGAAGGGCAACAAACTCCTGATCCACCCCCGCAGTGCCAACGCATTGGCTTTGCAGAATCTGACCACTGGCTACAGAAGCGATGGATTCAAACAGGACATAGGGATTGGAAACGTTCCCGGCGTTCGGTATTGTTTTCTGTTCGGGAATTGCAAAACGCATGGTAAATCGCCAATGTTCCCTGGCCGAATCCACTTCGATTCGCAAAGCATTAAATGGCGACAGTCGATCGGTTGGCCCAGGTTCAGATACCAGGACCATTCCCCTGCGCGATGGAAACAAACGACGCAACTCGGTAACCATTCGGCCACGGGCCTTGCCGTCGTCAATTTGGTCCTTGCCGTTCGCCCTGCCGGCGAAGCCATTGCCCAGAATTGAAGTCATGCCGGTTGGGTAATCTGGCTCGAGACCATTCGACGACGGAACTGCCAACCTCCAATCGAAAAAGACCGACAGGCCAATTATAGTGCCGCAAAAAGCCCATCGCTGGAACAAACCAAAATACATTTCACGTCCCTTTGGACTCCCGGTTTCCAACGCAAATCGTTCGAAAGCCCCCGGAAAACTGTTTACCAATTGTCGTCGCAAAGCGGATCAGCAAACTCGCTTGTTGGACCCGTACACCAAATTGGCGCAGCCGCCGTCCCGACATTGAATCCTGTACAGCCCACAACTGCTGTGGTGAGAACATCCTCGCTGCCAAACCAGGCCCACTGGAAATCATTGGCCGAAAACACAGAGCAATTGTTGCCCGGCCCACCCGCACATGGCGTGGACGCTACGAAACTGAAAGTGGCGTTGCACGGAGCAAGTGCGACAATCACACCGCCTCCCTGTCCACCTCCAATGCGATCCCGTGCCGGTCCAAATGCCGATTGGCCAGGACCGAACAACCAACTGGCTACTAGCAGAAATGAACCGCTAACCAGAACCGGACCGAACACCCTCACAAAACGCAAATTGATATTGTGCAACCTTGTCATGGTATTGTCCTCTACAAAATGGTTGGTGTAACTATTCAGCGTGTTGCTGACATACTCCCGGGATTGTATCCGACCCTGGATGTCCGGTTGCCATGATTTTGCAGAATCTACACCCTTACACCCTTACACCCTTACACCGAATTTATGGGCAAAATGCAGGTGTCTACCTGTTTATTGACTCATAAAAAATTTTGCCAATTTTGGGAAAAAACACCGCATGACCGGAGGTTCTTGTATCTCCTTTCCGGTTCTTCGATGGGAATTGACCAATCCCATCCCCAACTAACCAACTATCCAAACAGCGCTTCGACCGTATCATGCCGAGGTCCGTTTTCGTCACAGACTGCGTACTTGCCGCCAAAGAACGAGACGCCGGCATGCACTCCCGCTTTGTTGACCACGTAAAAATTGACATCGAACGACGGTTGGCCTTTGTCGTTCAGCAGCCGTTTCTCGATCGTGTTGGCGTGGATTCGCTTGAGCGCTTCCATCCCCGCGTCTTTGGGATGTTTGCCGTTTCGCAACATTTCGACAACCAGGAACGAAGCGAGGCTGTACAGGTTGGCTTCGCCGCGACCGGTTGAGCCAGCTGCACCAAAATCGTTGTCAACGTACAGGCCAGCACCGAGAATCGGTGAATCGCCGACGCGACCGGGAATCTTCCAGGCCAGCCCACTGGTTGTTGTGACGCCGCAGACATCGCCATTTGCATTAACGCCGTTGCAGTTAATTGTGCCGTAGAAATGACCGGGATCGATTTTGCCTTCGGCCACCATTTGCAAACCAACCCGCATGCCTGCTTCGGCGCGTTTCTTTGGATCGAGGTAATGTTCGGGATCTGTCCGTCGTTTCCACTCCAGCCAAAGGCCTCGCGACTTTTCAGTATTCAGGTCGGCTTCGATTTCAAAACCCATGTTGCGGGCAAAAACCTGGGCACCGGCTCCGACTATCAGATGATGGTCCGTTGAATTTGCGACAGCTTGGGCGACCAGTGACGGAGTCCGCACTCCCTGAATCGCGGCAACACCTCCTGCCCTTTTCTTCGGCCCATGCATGCAACAGGAATCAAGCGTCACATTTCCGTCGGCATCGGGGAGACCTCCGTACCCGACGCTCGTGTCGTCCGGATCGAGTTCAACGATATTAACTCCGGCGATCAGCGAATCGAGCACGTCCTTGCCTTCGGTCATCATCCGAAAGGCCCGCTCGACGCAGGTTTCATTTTTTTCATCGCGGCTGTGAAAACCGTTGTCCGACGAGATCACAACCGGTTTGCTTTCTGAGCGAACGTGAATACGGGGTCCAGACATCGCCGGTGCTGCAGCGATCGTCCCTGGCACCAGGGCCGCGCCCGCCACCGCAGTTGCTCCCATAAATCCCCGTCGGTTCATTCTGGCATCAGTCATCGATTTGGCTCTCAAGGTTTTTGTGCGGTTGCAAGTGCCGCGATCAACAGCGATTTGCTGGTCACGGCTACACACAAAGATTAACCACGCGACGGACGACTTTCAATTTGGGGCTCGCAGTCTTGGATTGCTCCGGCCGGCCGCCAGATTACGCCTTCTTCGCGACGCCGTCATATGTCCAGCCGGTTCTGGAACTCCGCACAGACCTGAGCTTCGGTCCAGTCCGGAAACTCGATGCGAATGCCGTCCAGCATTCAGGCGCGAAAATGTGTGAGGAACGGGAAATGTTGCAATCAGTTGAAGGCGTCTTTCGGGACGGGAAAATAGAACTGACCGAACCGGCTCCTGAGGGTGCTTCCGGTCGAGTGATTGTTACTTTCCTGTCTCCTTCAGTTGTGGTTCTGGCTGATCGGGGCGTCAACGAATCCCATGCGGCTGACCTGCGGAGTCGATTGTCAACATTTGCCAGTGACTGGGACCGCCCTGAAATGGACAGTTACGATGCCGTCTGAATCAAAGCCCTGGAAACGGGGCGATGTCGTGCTGGTCCTGCCAAGCTTGCGCATCCCGTCGCGAAACTCGGTGAAGCGAGAAACATAAATTCCATCGTTAGAACCACATTCGCCTGTCATCGCAAAAATCGACCCCGAACCTTTCCCGATTTTCGTCGTCTTAAACCGGAGTTAGATTCAGACCGGGGGAGGTGTGCCATGCGGAACGTGAACGAAAACCAGACTGTCGAGCAGCCCTTTTTTCGAGACGATGAGCAAGCGTCGTAAGGGCTTCCCGTCGGAAACGAAGGTCAAACGGGGTGACCGGGTGGTGCATGGCGACAAGCTGCTGGAGGAAAGGCTCGGCAGGAACGACCTCTGTCCGTGCGGGTCGGGCCAGCGATTCAAGAAATGCTGCCTGGCGAAAGGCTGCTTTTGAAGGGGTCAACCGCGACCACTACTTTTAGGGAATGACCTGTTTCCAAAAAACCGTTCCAATGCCCGTCCGGTTCGATACAACCGCGCGGGCTTTTGGTCGTTTATCAAACTGCAACATGGACAGACGGAAAACCCCGATGGGAGCTTCAAGCGGCGACTTCACAAAGTACCCCCGGACGCCCCATTTGTTTGGGTCCAAAGGCACAGACGATGACAAGCACCTGGACGAAACCGAATCATTGCGGTTTGTATCCGATGCCTCCCTGATCGTTGAAGAAAAAATCGACGGCACCAATGTCGGGATTCACTTTTCCGAAACCGGTGAGATGGTGTTGCAGTGCCGTGGGCATCTGATCACCGAGGGAATGCACCCCCAGTACGACTTGTTCAAACAATGGGCGTCCGTGAAACGAAACCTCCTGGAGAATCTGCTGGATGATCGCCATATCCTGTTCGGCGAGTGGGCTTATGCCCGTCACACGATTTACTATCGCGCATTGACGCATTACTTTTTCGAGTTTGACATCTACGACAAACAGAGCGAAGTGTTCCTGGATCTGGAACGCCGACTGGAACTGTTGGATGGGACGGGAATTCGAACTGTTCCGGTAGTTCATACTGGCGAAGTTGATCGCGATGGGCTGGAAGAATTGATCGGGCCATCCTGTTTTGACAGCGTTTTTGAGAATCCCTTAACCCAACGAGCGGACGGTCTGATGGAGGGGCTTTACCTGCGCACGGAATCTGACGGCGTCGTTACGGGGCGGGCAAAATTTGTCAGGCCCGAGTTCGTTGCAAAGATCAATCAAAGCAGTCATTGGCAACATCAACAAATGGTGCCAAACCTGTTGGCGAAAGACACGGATATCTGGTCATGAACTGGGACAAACTCAAACGTGCTTCGATCGACGCCGTTATCACTTGGGCTGAATCCCAGTCGTGGTGCCGTGCGATGGCGGCCTGCGGCCAGGACGCCCTGTGGCATGCCGAAGGGGACGTCTGGACACACACGAAAATGGTCTTGCAGCAACTCGGGGCTCTCGAAGAATGGCCGAATCTGGTGGAGCATGATCGAACCGTATTGATCTTCACGGCCCTGTTTCACGATGTCGCCAAACCGTTGACATCCGAGGTGGACGCGGAGACAGGCCGCGTGCGATCACCGAAACACGCGGTCAAAGGTGCGCAAGTCGCCCGAAATGTGCTGCGCGATCTGGAATGCGATTTGAAAACCCGCGAAGAGATTGCGGCACTGGTACGTTATCACGGCCGACCAGCATTTCTTGGGGAACGCGCCGAACCGATTCATGAGGTGGTGCGACTCTCGTGGTTGCTCAACAACCGGCTACTGTACCTGTTCGCACTGGCGGATACTCGGGGTCGGGATACCGACTCGATGACCCGGCCGGAGGAGAATCTTCACTACTGGAAACTGACGGCGGAAGAGGCTGGTTGTCTGGAAAAACCCTATCCCTTCACCACTGAGCATGCCCGCTATCTGTTTTTTCGCCAGCCGGAGCCGAACCTGCATTACGTTCCCCACGAAAACTTCTCGTGCAATGCGACGTTGATGGCCGGGCTGCCGGGGAGTGGCAAGGATACTTGGCTGGCCAGGAACCGCAGCGAAGTTCCAGTCGTGTCGCTCGACGAACTCCGCGGCGAGCTGGATGTCGATCCGACGGACAACCAGGGACATGTCGCACAGCTGGCCCGGGAACGGTGCCGGGAATTGCTCCGGGCCGGAACATCGTTCGCATTCAATGCCACCAACACAATGCGGCTGACACGGGGTCGTTGGCTCGATTTGTTCGCCGACTACAACGCCCGTATCGAAATTGTTTACCTGGAACCACCCATCGAGAGCCTGCTACACCAGAACAGAGCCCGTCAAAACGCGGTTCCCGAGCAGGTAATCCGGAAACTGGCGGACAAATGCGAGCCGCCGACCTGGCTGGAATGCCACAACCTGGTTGTTGGCGAAGGCGAATGACAATCGATTGCAGACATCGACCCGCTGGGTCTAATTGGGATAGAATGAGTGAATTGCCAAAATGACCGGCATCGGGGTATTGTCATGAATCGAATCGCAAAAGAACTCGACGAGAAACTGCAGAAACTTGCTCCCGAAAAGGCGCGAAGTCTGGAAATCCTGGTTCGAGAAGCAATGGATCAGGTTGAGTCCGATGACAATACAAATGGCACGGATTGGCCAACCGGGTATTTCGAAAAGTCTGCCGGCGCCCTCGCGGGTGAACGATTTGTAAGGCCTGACCAAGGCGAATTTCCGTCGCGGGAAGACTGGTGATGCGGTATTTGCCTGACACCAACGTCTGAATTCACTATCTGAAACGTCCGACTGGGCCACTCCATTCAAGATTTCGCTCGTTGAGACCGGTCGATATTGTGACTTGCTCAATTGTTCGACGCAAGTTGCTTCACGGGGCAGAGAAATACGGCAATCGCGACCGGCGAGTCGCGATGGTCAATGAATTATTGGCTCCGTTTGTTTCCTTTCCGTTTGACGATCCGGATGCCGAAGTGTTTGCAAAATTGCGTCACGATCTGGAATTGAAAGGAGAAACAATTGGCCCGTTCGACCTGCAAATTGCTGCGATTTGCCTGCGTCACGAATTGACTTTGGTTACCGGCAACACTTCTGAGTTCTCAAGGGTTACGGATTTGTTGGTTGAGAACTGGCTCACCCCTCAATGACGCGTTTGGTCTCGACCGCTGGCGACGACACTGAAACGGTACCGAAAGAACGACGACGGACAACACCGATCGCCGCATGACTTGGTCGAAGTCGGTTAGTCGTCAGCCTCAACGGCGGCTGGGCCTGTCGGCTTCCTTCCAGGACAGGTTCACCGAAGTCCAAACGCTATCTCCGCCCGAACGCAAAATGCCCCCGCCGGGTCTCTTCCGGAATTATTCCCGGAAAAAAGTCGGCTGGGGGAGAATCACTCTTTTCTTTCGACCCGATTCCCGATATTTTTCTGTGCAGAATTCCTATCGTTAAGGACCGGAAAGAAGGGATCGAAACTCCAAAAGAATCGCCCGGAAAGAAGGCTTAACAGTCACGGTACCCCTGTGTGTATTGAGCTGGAATAGGAGACCAGCGGCTGTTGCGTCATTTGACTCGCCTGACGGCATTGTTTGCCAAAGGCGCCGAACGTTTCTTTTTCCGGAGAACCACTCCCGATGTATCCAGGTTGTTACGGCTACAATCCTCTTTATCCGTCCGATTCCGATTTCAAAGTTGTCAAACGCGACCAGACCTTTGGGCTGGGCGTGATCACCTATCGCTCGTTCGAGCCCGGCGAACTGGTCGCCGCACTGGCTGGCGAGACTGTCTATGAGATGACCCAGCACACGCTGCAGATCGAATCCGGTGTGCACCTGCTGGACCTGCATTTTTGCGGCTATTTTCTCCATTCCTGTGAGCCGAATGTTCATCTCGACATGCGGAACCTGCTGGTTCATGCCGTCCGGCCTATTCGGGCGAACGAGCACTTGCTGATGGATTACGCCCAGACTGAGGACGTGCTGTTCAAGCAGTTCCCGTGTCAATGCGGCTCGGTCCAATGTCGGGGATGGATTACCGGGCGGTCCGAAGAGCCGAATCTGGCCGACCCTGCCTTTCAGGAATTCATGCAGCTTCGTAAAGTCGTGGCATGAACGATGGACTGGCACTGAATCTGGCTGAGCAAACCGATACGGCTGAAGGCCCGGAATGCGGCAGTCGATCAAGTGCCGATTGGTGGTCTCGGCCCGATTTGGGCTGGCAGGACCAAACGCTGAAATTCGCCGGGCGAACGGTTCCGGACCTCGCCCGGCAGTTCGGCACGCCGTCGTTTTTCTACAGCACGGCACGGCTCGAAAACAACGTGCAGCGTTTGTACGAAGCCCTGGCCGGAGCCGGATTCGGCGGCCGATGCCGCGTGAACTACGCGATGAAGGCCAACCGGTTCGCCCCGCTGCTGACCTTTCTGAAGCAGACCGGATTGGTCGGCATCGACGCCTGCTCGCCAAACGAAGTCGAGCACGCGATCGGCTGCGGTTTCGATTCGACTGAGATCTGTTTTACGAATACCAGCCTTTCCCGCCAGGATCTCGACCGTTTGGCACGAATCGACGGGCTGCGAATCAATTGCGATTCGCTCCACACCATCAAACAGTGGGGCCAGCGCCGGCCCGGATCGCGAATCGGAATCCGGATCAATCCGGCCTGCGGAGTCAGCCGCGCCCAGAACGAAAAACTTCAGTACGCCGGACCGACGACGACCAAATTTGGAATCTACCGCGAGCAGTTCCGCGAGGCTCTTGCTTTGGCCGACCGTCACGATTTGACTGTCGATACGATTCACTTCCACACCGGTTGCGGATATTTGAACGGACAGCTCGATATCTGGAACGGAATTCTGAATGAGTGCCGTTGGTTCATCGACCAGGTCCCAGCTTTGCGATTCGTAAATATCGGCGGAGGCTTGGGTGTTCCGCACGTCGAGTCCGACGAACCGCTCGACTTGGAGCGATGGAGTAGCATGCTTCGATCGCATTTCGGAGATCGGCCTGAGTTGACCATCGAACTCGAACCAGGTGATTACGTTGCGAAAGACGCCGGGATCCTTGTGTTGACGGTCGGCTCGGTCGAGAAGAAACGGGACACGGTCTTTGTCGGCGTCAACGGCGGATTCAACATCGCAGTCGAGCCGGTGGTTTACTGCTTGCCGTTCCAGCCCGTCCCCGCCATCCGCCGCTCGGGTCCGCAACAGCGTTACACGATCGCCGGCCACATCAACGAAGCCCTCGACGTCTGGTACCGCGATATCGACTTGCCATCACTGGCCGAAGACGACGTGCTGGTGCTGCTCAACGCCGGAGCCTACTCCTCATCCATGGCCTCCAACCACTGCATGCGCGGCGAGTACCGCGAATTCCTGTTATTCTAAAGTAGCTCGGTGGTCCTCCGCCGAGAACAAAGACTTCTCGCTCCCCAAATCGACCAGTCAAGTCGTCTGATGAACGCCCCTGGAATGCCCAACCTGTCGAATGCTGGTATCCTGATTGTCCCATATCGCATTCCTTTTTGGGGAAACCGAATTCATGTTCCGTTTCTGTTGTATTTTCCTGACCGTTGTATTGATGACAAACCAATTGTGTGTCGGTCAGGAAAAAGACGTTACTGACACGAATCACCCAGTGATCCAATTGTGGCCGGAAGGATTGCCCGAGGGTGCGAAACCAGTCGATGCTGGTGCGATCGAAAAATTGCGGGAGCAGGAAAAGGCTGACCCGGAACATATTCGTTACGTCGAGTCGCCAACGATGTCGGTTTATCGGGCGACTGCCGAGAGTGCGACGGGTACCGCCGTGATTATTTTTCCGGGTGGCGGGTACAACGTTTTGGCCTGGCCCAAGGAAGGGACCGAAGTTGCCGAGTGGTTCAACTCGATTGGGGTAACGGCGTTTGTGTTGAAGTATCGCGTGCCGCGGCGCGATCCGGATTCGCCACAGCGGGAACCATTGCAAGACGCCCAGCGTGCAATCAGCCTGGTTCGACATGATGCGAAAGAATACGGGATCGATCCAAACCGAATCGGACTGCTCGGTTTTTCGGCTGGCGGACATCTGACAGTTGCGGCGGCGGTTGAAACCGAACGAACCTATGCGGCAGTTGATGCCGCTGACAAGGTTGATCTTCGTCCGAATTTCATCTGCCCGATCTATTCGGCTTACTTGGGGAATCACCTTCGCGACAATGTCGCCGAGCTGGGTGACTGGATCAAAGTGAAACCGGAATTTCCGCAGACGTTCCTGGCCGTGACTTGGGATGACACGATGCGCGGAGCTCAGTCGGCATTGTTGTTTGCAAGATTGAAAGAACACAACGTGCCAGCTGAACTGCACGTCTGGTCCAAAGGGGGTCACGGCTACGGACTGCGTCCAGGCGACGACGCCGTTCGCCAATGGCCAACTCACCTCGAGGCCTGGTTGCGATCGTCCGGGTTGTTGGACAAGCCCGAATCAGACAAATAGAGTAACGGTGTTCTCCAACGTGGCATTGGCCACCAGCCTGTGAACCATCGCCTTCACAGGCTGGAAGCCGATGCCACGCATTGGCCACCCATACTTTGCTTGATTCATGGATTTCCCAATGCGAAACAACTCAACACAAAAACTCGCTCGCATCGCGTTGGCAGTTGCGGCCCTGGTTTATTGCTGCGTGGCGTTTTCCAATTCGGCCGATGCGATTCAGGAAACTGCGACGCCGAATTTTTTGATTCTGTTTTCGGACGACGCCGGGTATGCCGATTTTGGTTTTCAGCCAAATGTGCAGTCGGACATGAAGGACCTGACGCCGAACATCGATTCGATCGCGCGGGATGGTGTTCGGATGAGCAATGCCTATGTTTGCGGAGCCGTTTGTTCGCCTTCGCGGGCGGGTATGTTGACGGGGCGGTATCAGCAGCGGTTTGGGCATGAGACGAATATTCCGCCGGGGTACATGAAAGGCGGATTGTCGCTGGACGAGACTTTCTTTGTCGATCGGTTGCGGCCGCTCGGCTACAAAACCGGACTGGTTGGCAAGTGGCACCTTGGGTATCCCGACGACTATCAACCTAACCGACGCGGGTTCGACTGGTTTTACGGTTTGCTGCAAGGCTCACGTTCGTATTTTCCAATGGCAAAGTTGAATCCGCACCGGGTGTTTCTGGAGAACACGACTTCAACCGAAGAAGGCGGCTATACAACAGACCGGATAGGCGATGGGGCTGTTCGTTTTATCCAGGAGAATAAGGCCCAACCGTTTTTCCTGCTGGTTTCGTTCACGGCTCCGCACGGACCGCTGGAACCGAAAGAAGAAGATTTCGCAGCGCTCTCGTCCATCCAGAATCCGAAACGCCGAAAATATGCCGGACTGGTCAAGTCTATGGACGACAACGTTGGAAAGATTCTCAAGGCTCTCGACGATTCCGGCTTGGCCGAAAACACCCTCGTGATTTTCACCAACGACAACGGCGGGCAAACTTTGACCGGTGCCAACAACGCTCCCTTGCGGGGCAGGAAAGGTGACTTGTTCGAAGGAGGCATTCGCGTCCCGATGGCCATTCGCTGGCCTGGAAAAGTCACGCCGGGCACTGTCATCGACGATCCGGTCATCACACTCGACTTCGCAACCACAATGATTGGACTGGCTGGCGCGGAGGCCGATGCAACCTGGAAACTGGACGGAGCGGACCTGACTGACCGACTAACCCAGAAGGCCGGGACGTTGCCCGAAAGGGATTTGTTCTGGCGAACGCACGGTTCCTCCGGGCCGATCGCGATGCGTACGGGAAAATGGAAACTCGTTGTGAATCGTGGTAAGGAAAACCCCAAGCCGCAATTGTTTGACCTGGAATCCGACATTGGCGAAGCGACTGACGTTTCCGCCAAAAACCCTGAACTAATGAAGGTGATGCTGGAACGGATGAATGCCTGGGAGGCACAACTGGTCGACCCACTTTGGGGAATGAAAGCAGACGAGTCCGGGGACTGATGGCTTGGGTAATGCTTGAATTGGCCAAGCCAGAAAAGGAAGTGCTGGCAGACTGCACACTTCGGATTCTCGCCAGGTGCGGCACCCGATAGAATTTCTCGAAAATCCATTTCGCAGTCGTTGTTGCATCCCGGC
>JAYVKA010000311.1:0-7502 GCA_043768885.1 Planctomycetota bacterium | reverse complement strand
GTTCGTCGCCTCGTTCAGTGGACATATTTTCAGGGAGCAAATCACGATCGAAAGCGCACCGACTCGGTTTGCGGTGCGCTGGAATCGCTTGGCGAATCGGCGATCGAGGAACTTTTGGAGTTGACGAACAGCGACAGCGTCCACGAGCGAACAAGTGCGATCCTGAATCTCGTCAACAACACCGCTTGTTCGCCTGAACGAACACTTCCATTGCTGGTTGCGGAACTGGATCGCAACGCCAATTGCCAATGCAACGAGGTGCTGCGTGACGAATTGATCAGGCTGGGAAGAGACCACCCCAGAGAAACTGTCCAGGCAATCCAGCCACGCCTGCTCGCAAACTCGCCGGCCAGCAAGGACTTTGTGAATATCTTGTCTCACCTGGGAATGTCCGCCATCCCCACTCTCATCAAGTGCGTTGAACTTGATATCGAGATTATTGATGCAGTCAGCGCGCTAGCCGTGATTGGGGGTGAAGGTCTGGATTACCTCTACCGTGCCATTCTTTCTTCCGACAATCATCTTCTGGCAGTCTGTGCAATCGAACACGTTCCCAATTCCGGACAGCGGTCCTTTGATGTCCTCAAGTCCGCAATTAGCTGCCGAAATGATATGTTTGAAAGCCTGCGAATGCTCTCCATTCAACGATTGGGGGAATTCAGTGACCTGCACGATCGAATCATTGAATTCTTGACGTCGCTAAAAAACGACGCGGACCGGCAGGTCTCAGATTTTGCAGAGCAGACTTTCAACAAAATGACGAAACAAGAATAAACGCTCGACCCGTTTCTGAGCCCACCCAGGAAAACGACGCCAAGGGAAGGTGCCATTGCGATCTTCGTTGCATTGGACTGGTCGGATCGGGTACCATGTCCACTGAAATCTTCAGCTGAATCTGTCGGACCTTTTTTGTTTGCCCCTCCGCAAAGCTGTTGCACGTTCTCTAAGCCTGTAGGAGTCTGGACTCATGCGTTTGGTTGCCCGATTGTTGCGACGCAAATGGCGAATCGTGATGTTGTTGGTTGTTAATTGTTTGCCAGCAATGACAACATTGGCCACTCCGCAAGACGATACTGAAAAAACGGCTGACTCGATTCATAGCGAGGACGCGGAACAGCTTTGGAAGGCCGCTCGTACGGGCGATCTGGAAACAGTTAAAAAACTATTGGACGCTGGTACACCAGTCGATGCCAGGACCCCTTACGAATCAACCGCTCTCTGTTTCGCCTGCGACCGCGGACACCTGGAAGTAGTGCAACTCCTGCTGGAACGGGGCGCGGATCCGAATGTAAAAGACAAATTCTACAAGGCATCGCCGCTCACATGGGCCCAGTCCGGATCGCACTACACAATCATCACCGAGTTGTTAAAGCACGACGCTGCGGGTGCCGACGATTTGTTGTTCGGTGCAATCAATGGAACAGGTACAGAGCTTGCCAAAGCCGCGATCGATTCTGGCAAGGTTTCCGCCACGACTTTGGCGCTGGTCAAACGAATCGCCCAGGTCGGCGAGAAAACGGACTTGCTCCAGCTGTTCGAAGAAATCCAAACCGAAGACCTGCCTGTTTATGCCCCAATGCCTGAACAGTTGAAAGTTTTCGCTGGCCAGTTCCAGGGGAACTCCGGAAACATGAAAGTGATACTGGCGGTCGAAGAAGATCGACTGGTGCTTTTTCCCGGAACAGACAACGCCGTGAAATTGATTCCACTGACCGAGCCGGAATTCTGGGCCAGCGGCGCACGACTGGTCTTTACGCTGGCCGATGGCAAAGTCACCGGACTAAAGTATCTGGTCTCGGGTCAGGAGATTGAACTGAAACCCGTCGAAGCCGACCCGGCGGTGGCGGAAACTGAAAAACCCGCCGCCGAAGCCGAAGCGAAACCGGCCGCAGAAATGCCCGAGGATTCGCCCGAAGAAAAACCTGAGCCCGCCGAAGCCGTTCCGTTCACCCCTTCTCCAGCCGACCTCGCAGTCTCGTCAGCCAACTGGCCTGGCTTTCGCGGCACCGGATCGCGCGGTATCGCCGACGGCCAGCATCCGCCTCTGAAATGGAATGCCGAAGAAAACCAGAACCTGTTGTGGCAGACGCCGATCCCAGGCCTTGGATTCTCTTGCCCCACAATCTGGGGTGACCGTCTCTATGTCACTTCAGCCGTCAGCGCGGATGCCGACACCGATGTACGAATTGGTTTGTACGGGGACGTCGATTCGGTCGAAGACGACAGCGAATACGAGTTTGTGCTGTACTGTCTGGACAAAAACAGCGGCGAAATCATCTGGCAACAAACCGCGCACACCGCCAAACCAGCCGTCAAACGACATTCGAAATCGTCCCACGCCAACCCGACTGTTGCGACCAACGGCGAGTATCTGATCGCCTTCTTCGGATCCGAAGGACTCTACTGTTACGACATGAATGGCACTCTCGTCTGGAAAAAAGACCTCGGCTTTCTTGATAGCGGATGGTTTCTCGATCCGGGTTACCAGTGGGGTTTCGGCAGTTCACCGATCGTGTTCGAAGACCGCGTGATCGTGCAGTGCGACATTCAAAAAAATTCCTTTGTCGCCTCATTCGACATTCGTACGGGCGACGAAGTCTGGCGGACCGTGCGTGAAGAAATCCCGACCTGGCCCACTCCGATCGTGCATCAATTCGGCGACTTGCCAATGTTGATCACACACGGCACCCGTGCGGCCCGAGGCTACGACGCCCGCGACGGCCAGTTGTTGTGGTCGATTCCAGGCCATTCTGAAATCGTCGCGCCAACTCCATTGGTTGCGCACGATTTGATTTTTGTCTGCAGCGGTTACTCTCCGATTCAGCCGATCATCTCAATCCGCCCAACGGCGCGGGGCACGATCGAGATTCCGGGCTCGACTCGCGAAGACGAAACCCGCGCACCCGAAACCGATCCACAAATCGCCTGGAGCGTCTTGCGCGGCGGTCCTTACATGCAAACCCCGCTGGCCTACGGCGACTACCTTTACGTCTGTTCCAATAGCGGCATTCTGACTTGTTACGAAGCGGCAACCGGAACGGAGCTTTACAAAAAACGGCTCAGCGGCACTGGCACCATGGCCTTCACAGCGTCCCCCGTTGCCGCCGACGGCCACCTTTATTTCACAGCCGAAGACGGCGTGGTCTACGTAGTCCGTGCCGGCGCAGAGTTCATTCAGGAATCCGCCAACCCCATGGGTGCCACCACAATGGCTACCCCCGCGATCTCCGAAAACACCTTCTACGGCCGTACAGTAAAAGGCCTAATCGCCTTCCGCACAAGCGACGGGCAAGAGTAGCACGGTGGTCCTCCACCGTGATTCTGTGCGTTCACGGTGGAAGACCGCCGTGCTACTTTGCCTGTTCTCCCTCCATCTCCACCCGCACGACTTCGGCGAGTTGTTTGGCGGTGGGGAGTTTGCCTTTCAGTTCGCCGGGCAGTTTGGATTGCAGTTCATAGACTGCAACGCCGATCGGGTTGGCTTTGCTGCGGAGCGCATACTCGACTTCGACATCATCCTTTTCCGCGCACAGGATGATGCCGATCGAGGGCTGGTCGTCGGGGCCGCGCTCTTTGTCGTTCAGCAGGTTCAGGTAGAAATCCATCTTGCCCGCAAACTCCGGCTCGAACGGGCCTACTTTCAAGTCGACTGCCACCAGAGCCTTCAGGAAGCGATGGTAGAACAGCAGGTCGATGAAGTACTCTTTTTTGCTCAAGGCGATTCGGGACTGGCGGCCAACGAAGCAAAAACCGTATCCGAGTTCGAGGAGAAAGGCTTGAAGGCGCGTGACGAGGCGGTCCTCGAGTTCCCGTTCCTTCACTGCCCGGCGCAGGCCGAGGAACTCCAGGTTGTAGGAACTTTTGAGCATCTCGTCGGCCCTGCTCGGCAAAATACTCTGGAAGGGCGACATCGAAATTGTGGGGCTTCTTTTCCGTGACGGCGCGTTCGTAGGCCCCAGCCTTGATCTGATTGAGCAGCATGTTGCGCGACCAGCCAAAATTCGCGGTGGCGCGAAGGTACCAAAGGCGGGCGGCGGGAGCCTTGATTTTCCTGACGATCTCCACAGGATGGCCCCCAAGCGACTGCGGACAATAATTCTTGAACAAGCTGTTCAAGAATTGCTTTGGGCTGGATTATCCCATCGCTGTGATTTCTGGTAGTTCCCGGTGGAGGACGACCGAGCTACTTTACCTGATCCTTCAGGATATCGATTTTTTCCGCCACAAATCTTCCTTCGACAATTTTGCCCGTGACCTTTGCCTTGCGAATGCAGTTGCAAAGTCCTTCCTTGTCGTGCGCGTCGCCGAAGTCGTCGATGCCGAATCCGTCCACGAACATTGCTTTCCCATCGTGACGAATCGCGAGGTCACAGCTTTCGCCTTCCAGATCAAACTGGCACTCACCACATGAGAGTTCGACCACAGTGTCTACCAATTCGACGGCCTCAGGTTTGACGTCAGGTTTGACTTCGTCGGCCGATCCCGTGCCGCAGAAACGAACCAGTCGATCGAGTTGCAGGGCCAGGACGCCATCGACCAACGGCGCGATCTGTTCAAAACCACCGGGTGAAAATCCGCTGACGTTATAAATACATTCGATTTCGGTCTTGTCGTCTTTCTTCGTCGTTCGAATCGTCAGCGCACCGTTTATCCCCATTTCCTGAAGCGGTCCAAGGCCTCCTGTCATTCGCAGCGTGCTGCCTGGCTGATGAAAAACGACTTCCATGTGCCGACAGAATCCGCCATCAGACAGGGCTTCGATCATTGCCGCGCGCCGCAAATCGATCGACAGGTTCGATGCATCGCCGGACCAGGTATGATCGCTACTCCACCAACTGCCGATCTTGTGAACGATCGAATCGAAAACCAGCTCAGGAGCCGGCGTGACCTGTCGCACGATGCGAACCTGAAACCCGTTTTCACCAACTGCAATGACTTCGCCAAATCCGGGGCTGGCAAAAACGGCGAGATACAACAGAGACGCAAACCAGATGAACAAACAACGGTACATTATTGACTCCTCTGACAAAAACAATTGACTCACTCATGATAGATGGGAGTCAATTACGATGAAAGTCAGCTCTTGCTTCGTGGTATGGAAGTCTATTGATTTGTTCGAATTTGGAGCTTCAAGGGTAAACCGAGTGCCGCGGGGCACCGGGTAGCGTCGTGTAAACCGGCCGCTCACGCGTCACGGCTCAAGAATCAACAAACTGATAGACTACGCAGACCAAGGATTCGAATGGACGAAACCGCCGCTCCAAAACTCACCCGCGCTTTCTACCGTCGCGACCCGGTCACCGTCGCACGGGAATTGCTGGGTCAACGACTGGTTCACATTGCTGGCGGCCAGCGAATCGCCGGGTTGATCGTCGAAACCGAAGCCTACCTCGGAGTCAAAGACCGCGGCTCATTCTTTTGGCGGACGCCGAACGGCACGTACCGAAACCATGTATGCCGATGGCGGGACGGCTTATGTCTTTCTCAATTACGGCATCCATAACCTTCTGAACATCGTCACCGAAACGATCGACTCACCGACAGCCGTACTGCTTCGCGCAATCGAACCGACCGAAGGGATCGAAATGATGTTCCAGTATCGCCCCGCCGCAAAACTCGAAATCGAACTCTGTTCCGGTCCGGGGAAACTCGGCGCCGCCTTTGCCATCAACCGCAGTCACGATGGCATCGACATGGTCACATCCCCAACCCTGTTTATCGAACGGGTCCGCAAGAATTCGTTGACCAAGAAATCGATCACCATTTCCCGCCGAATCGGAGTCGATTACGCTGGCCAATGGGCACGCAAACCTCTGCGATTTCATTTGACCGGCAACCCGCACGTCAGCCGGGGAAAAGGTAACCTCGGATGAACACAGGTCAAAACTGTCAAACTGATTTTCGCACACGTCAAATCTTCAAACAAAAATCTCAGCTCAAAATTCCACCATCACCCCTTCCATCCGTGTTTATCGGTGTTCATCGGTGGTTGAGATTTTTTTTGAATTATTCCTTCACCCGTTCGTAAACCGTCTCGACGGCTTTTGACTCCTGGTCGCCCATGATGTTGTACGCGGTGATCGTCAAATGATCCGCGTCGATCAACTCGTAATCCGTTCGCCATCCGCCCTGGGGTTTGCCGGCCGCCCAGTCGTATTTTCCAGAAACCGAAAAACCCTGTTCGATCGCATCCCCTTCGCTGATCAGGATCGCGTAGCTCATGTGGAAATCGTCGAACCAGACGACCTGGAACTTCTTTGTGATGCCATTCATCGCCAGCGTCTCTTCGCCATGTCGTGGTTTACCTTGCATTGATCCTTCGTAAGTGTGCCGAAAGAATTTTCCGTTCAGCAACGACACGATCTCACCAGAGACTTTCGATTCGTCCGCCAGTTTCCCCGGCTCGAACCAGGTTTTCACTGTCCCCTGCCACTTGCCAACACATTTACCGAGAAATTTTTCGGGCTCTGCCATTTTTTTCCTCTGGGTTGGAACCGATTTGTTTGCCTCTTTGTCCTGGGCATTGGTGGCCACCGTCGCGGCAAAAATTGACGCTGCGATCCAGCCTGATTTCCAAAGGTACTTGTTCAACATGTTATCCCCCTGCACGATTCTGCCAAGTCACAAGTCAACGTTCGACTTTCAATTGAGAATAACATTTCCGTTCAAAAAATTCAGCAGCCGATGGGCGGGCCAACCGAAAATTCAGGCAAAATGTTCTGCTGAGAAAGGGTTTTTTGCATCAGCCAAAATTCGATAACCCTCGGTCCGTTGGATTACCGGCGTGTTCGACAGTTGACGGCAAACAATTGGGGACAACTGTCCTACATTACTCGTCCTTCCCACCCAATTCCAGAAATGCCATACCGGCGCCCACTTGCCTTTCGTTCGAAAGGCCATCCCAGGTCAGTTCCAGTTTTTTATCCGCCGCCTCTTTCAGCGCCGTTTTCCAGTTGACACCATTGCCATTCAGAATCAGGGTCAGTTGTTGACAGCCGAAATCAACCGGCTTGCCGTCGATTGAATATTCAAAATGCGTGTTGCCGTCGTCGTGTGGCGTATAGACCATCGGTGCGCTGGCCCATGCCAACCAGGGTGGTTTGGCTTCGAAAGGCCGTACCAAAATCTGGTACTTGAACCCGGTTGGAATTCCGGTCAACTCAAATCGGCCTCCCTTGTCGGTTTGGGTATTGGCAACCACACTGGACGAAGGAGGCATATCTTCGCCGACCAGGGACACACGAACACCATCCAGGTGATCGCCGTCCAGACCGATCACCATTCCACTGATTTTGGTTGCCGGCAGCATAACAAAATTGATTTCCTTCGATTCGCCGGGCAGAAACAGGTCGCTGAGTGTTTTTCCTCCCCAGCCCAGATCACCTTCGGGTTTTTCCAGAGCCGCGATTCGATCCCCCTGTCGATGCAAATTTTTCTCGAAATGCCCGTCGAGATCGACAGAAATAGTTGCCGCCTGAACCATCTTTTTGTTTTCGGAAAGG
>JAYVKA010000310.1:0-30161 GCA_043768885.1 Planctomycetota bacterium | reverse complement strand
CGCCTCGGCGATGCGGATGACTCGCCGGTTGTCGGCGACTGGGACAACGATGGCAAAGACGACATCGGAATTTACGGTCCGATTTGGGAGCGTGACCCGGAAGCAATTGCCAACGATCCGGGTTTGCCAAACCCTGAAAACCGGCCGATGACGAGACCGAAAAACATTCCGCCAATGGAAGCCAACAGCACCAGCGGCGCCCGATACATGAAACTGACAGCCTACGGCCAACAGCGGGCCGACCTGGTCGATCACGTGTTCGGTATCGACGATCACCGCATGACCCCAGTCACCGGTGACTGGAATGGCAACGGTATCCGGTCGATCGGAACATTCGAAGGTGGCCAGTGGAGACTGGATATCAACGGCGATGGCCGGTTTGACGAAAACGATTCCTACGCCACATTTGGGCGATCCGGCGACGTACCTTTGGTCGGTGACTTCAACGGAGACGGTATCGACGAGATTGCCATCTTCCGCTCGGGCACCTGGATCATCGACGCCGATGGCGACTATCGCGAAGGGATCGGTGACACGACTCTGCAATTTGGCGATGCCACCGACATGCCAGTCACAGGTGACTGGAACGGCGACGGAATCGACGAGATTGCAACCTGGCGATCAACATTGAACAACATCCAGGTACAATAGTTCTTGCCTGGAATTTTCCGGTCAAAGCGAACCACAGAAATTCAATACCGGCTGGAGCCAAAACTCCAGCCGGTTTTTTTGTTGGGTTTGGATTGCTGTCGTTTCTGCAAGGGCAATTTTCAACGCAAGATTGTGCAGCCCGGCGGAACCAGTTCTTTCAATTTTCTGATGTGGCGATCGAAAACAATGTTTTCCACTCGAATGATCTTCAACGAGGAAATCGTTGACAACACGGAATAGTCGGTGAAATCCGTATAGGTGATGGTCAGCTCCTCCAGGGATCGGCAGTTTGCCAGGGGAGAAAGGTCCGATACGGAAGTCTTTGAAATATTCAATTCCGCGAGGAATAAGTGATCAGTCAGAGCATCGATGCCAGTCACACCGGTTTCTGAAATATCGAGGTATTTCAATGACACCAGAGTTGCCAGGGGGCTGATGTCCCTGATTTTCGAACTTTGGAGTGAAAGGTATTCAAGTTCCCGAAACCCACTCAAGAACGAAAGATCGTCAAGGTTTGTCCTGGCGGCAAAGAATCGACGAAGCTGTTTCAGGTTCGCAATCGGGGTGAAATCCGGGATCGTTGCATCATCCAGAACGAGTTCATCCAGCCTGGTGCAATGGACGAGCGGTGAAATGTCGGACATCCTGACCCTGACAAATCCAGCTGGCGAAGATCCGGAAGTTTTGCCAACGGTGAGAGATCTTTTACTGAAGCTGCACCCAGATTCACCCGGTAGACTGTTGCAAAAAAATCCTCCCCCAGGATTTTCCTGAGCCATTCCGGGCCCGGAGGAACCGGATTGGAAGCTGGTCGTCCGTTGTCATCAAAACAGTAGTCGTATTGAGGTTGGCGGGCAAAAGTTCGAATCCACTCCACCGCTTCCCTGGTTTCCCGTTGCTTGCGGGCTCGCGGAACATACCAGGCAAGCGACAGGGCAAGCATCGCGACCACCACCAGAATCGAACGAAGGCTGAATGACATCCACCGCCGTTTCCGTTTTGGGTTGTCACTGGTCGACTTTTCGTTTTCCGTTTTCATTGGCCTGCGTGCGCATCTTCCAAAGCATGGAATCGGGGCAGTCAACCGGCTTTCTATTGGACTCGGAACGGTACGTCAGATCGCTGCTCGCTGGTTGTTTCAAATTGCTTGATCGGCGGTTTCCAGAATCGATTTCGAAAAACCTGGACGTCGCAATTGGGAATCGCTTTTTCCAATTCGGCTTTTCCCGTGTCTGTGACATCCGTAAAGGTGAACACAATATGCTTCAGCGATTTGTTCCTGGAAATGATGTCCAGATGCTCGTCGGCAATCGGCAACAAAGTAAACATGAGCACCTCCAGGTTGGCAAGACGACTAATGTCCTCCAATTGCTCCGGCGAGAGGGATGTCGAACGCAACGCGGGATTGCCAGCGACTTGCAGCAGGCGCAATGATTTCAGTTGTCCAAGACCATTTTCCGGGATTGTCGAACCATGGAAAGTCAGAAATTCCAGTTTCGGAAACCGGTCAATTTGACCGAGAAATCCTGACACCGCTTCGGAAGAACAGCCAACAATTGTTAATGATTGCAAGTTTGGAATTCTTTCAGCCAGCTCGCAGACCAACTTCAATTCGTCATCGAATTGTGCATAGAGTTCCAGAACCTGCCGGTCCTCGGGCAAATCCATGATTTTGCCCGCCAAGGGTCTCAGCCATTCAAAAAGTCCAATCTCGGGTGCGATTGTACCGAGTTCGTATTCATGATAATCGTCGATTTGGGTTGTACGCCTCAATTGTTTTGCAAACCTGTTGGTCGCTTGCACACCAATTCCCAATTGGCCCAAAGTACTCGCAGCTTCGCGGGCCCGGCGAGCCTGAATCAGCGGCAATAGTACGATAGCCAAAAAAATGGCCAGGCATGCGGTTGCTATCAATATCGATCGAATTGAAAAGCGTCGCCCTTTGCGGAACAAAATAATGCCACCAACAAATAACGGGATGGCTGCGGCAGCTAATGCCATGCTCAGCCTGGCCGCAAACCCGGTTGCAAGCCATCCGTCCGTGCCATAGGTACACAGAACATATGTAAGCCCGGATTCAACGGCGAGCAAGAAAACGAGCAGCACAAGAACAGCCTTTGCCCGCAGGAATCTCCCAAAACGAATTCGCAACGTCGTTTTCGGCGGCCTTGACTCTACGGATTCCATTGGCACCCCCGAACAGCATTATGCTATGCCGACAGCGATAAGACTACGTCGTGCTTTTTTATGATCGCGGATCATGCAGGCTGGAGTTCGTTTCGCCGACTCTGGTCAAACTGGCTGGAATCAACCGGTGGCGAAATCCCTTTGGCCCGAATGGCCTCGACCTGAGTCCGATAAAAACGGTCAACAGTTTCGTCGTTGAAACTCAGGTCGCGAATGTTCTCCTGCCAAGCTGCGACGATCCAGTCGCGGGCGTCCCGCTCGTCGATGTCGAACTTGACGTGATACTCAATGATCCGCCGATAGAGCAAACTTCTCTCGTTTTGATTGTTCAGCAGTTTCCGGGTCGGCTCGATTGGATCCTTCTTTCGCAGAATCGACTTGTATTCCGCGACCGCTTCGATTCGCTTTTGCGTTTCGCCGGAATCCCATTTGCGGTGAGCCGCTTCGAGAAACCGGTCAGGGCCGCTGAACTGGCTCCAAACAAACCAGCCGCCGACCAGCAATCCCAGGACCAACAACGGAGCGACAATTCCTCGCCGTGAGCCGAAAAGGATTTGCAGGCTGACGAACAGATGCAACAGGCGTTCGAACTCGCTCATGCCCGAACGTCCCTGCCGGGCCGGGTTAAATCTTTCGCTGTTTCCGGTTCGAAGTCTCAAAAGCCTGTGCTCCACTGCTGAAACGGGTTTTCATCCGATCAGTCTACCGCGCCGGACGCAAATAAAAAAACCAGTGACCGAAATTCAGTCACTGGTTTGGATTTGAATTCAGACAATCGAAATTGCCGTTTTTAAGACAGGCCTACTTGGCTTTGTCTTCGGTTGGAACTGGAGGTGTTACAACGTCTGAAGGTGACGCTACTACGGGTGCAACTTGAGGCTCCACTGGCATGGCCGAATCGCCCATGATTACGCCAGTCGATGAAGCTGTCGCACAACCAACGCATCCGCCAGCGTAAGAAACCTGACCACAGCTGCTGCATCCGCTGTTGTAACTGGCTTGCTGGACGTATCCGCCGCAGTTTCCGCAACCTGTGTTACAGCATGAGTTGCAACCAGTGTTGCAAGCGGTGCTGCATCCAGTGTTGCAATACGATTGTGTGCCGCAGCACCCACGGCGGCTTATGCGAGGTGTCGAACAGCAATCGCTGCGACGACGAGTGATGATCGTTCGGCTACCACAACACTGCGACGAAGCGCAACTGTTGCAGCTCGAAACTGGTGCCGAATAGCAAGAATTGCAACCGGTGTTGCAGCTGCCGCACTGAGACGAATAGCTCGCTGGCTGTACTGCGTAAGATGAACCGCTGGTGTAAACCATGCCGTTGTTGTATCCGCCGTTGTAAACGACGTTTTGGCCGTAAACTGCTCCGCCCGAAATTGGCGTGCTGTAGACCGGTGCGGAGGTACCGCAATTGGAGCATTGAGCCGACACAACGGCTGGAACTACCAGCATGGCGACGACTGCAAACAATGAAACGAATTTCCTTGACATCAAACTATTCTCCCTGGATCTGGGGAATGTTCCGGAGTCCCAAACGGCGTGTCTGGAATAATCCTTCTCCGACATTCCTAAAAGAGTTCAATCAAACTTAAAACCGTACAAGTTCAAGTTTCTGTTACCGTAAGAACACAGTGGTTCCTATTAGAGCCCGAAGTAGTTTTCCTCCGAAGCCCCCGGCTGGAAACCTGCTTTCGGATTCGGCACGCACCGGTCACCGGACAAAGTGCCATCCCTAGAGCAAACAAACTATCGGACTGTCACCGACTGTCAAGGTATTGGTTGCGCCAAGGCCCGTTTTTCTCGTGTTTTCGATGGCATCCCCACCAAAAACATTCTTCGAAAAACAAGAAAAACGACTCATCGTCTTCATCAAATCTTCGCATGATCCCTATGTCCAGGTTTCTCGCTAGCAGCGTCAAAACTGACATTCCCGTCAGGTGCCACGTCATAAACGACCCCACGCCAAACATACCGGCGGGCGTACAACGCCCGAAAGGCCTGAAAGCAAAAAACCAACTGGGTCACAACAACCAAGACCATGCTGGCCAAAAGAACCAGCGGAATGGTCTTGTCGGACTCTACGTTCTGCCCCACAGACTTCCTGCCCAATGACGCCAGACGCATCACGAACCACCCGGCAATGTACAGGTTGGTCGCAACCACCAGGCCAATCAGCGGCCACCACCATGCGTCCGAACCAGCGACGGCACCCCAGATTGCTGTCACGCCAAGCAGGACAAACAAAACGCTGCTGACGAAAGCATGCACAATCGTGTTGCGGAAATCAGGATCGAAAATCCGGGACCACTTCGCCATCCGGCCAATCCAGTTGACGGCAAAACCCAGACTGCACGATTCGTGATTTACCATCACAAGCGAAGAGACGAATCTTGTAGACAGTCCGATCGAGTTGACAGCTATTCGCACCGGTCCGTCATCGACAATGCTGTGAGCCCAACGCTCCACCAGTCCCGACCGTTCGATAACCTCGCGCCGCATCGCCATGGATCCGGCCCAGGGGTTTCCGAAAATGGCAATCGGAAAAACCGCTGCGGAGTTCCACAACGAACGAACCAGAGTTCCAGCCCGACAATCCGGCGGCTCAAACCACTGCACACCCGACGCCGACCCGCAATCGGGTTTCATCGCTTCACTGGCCAACGTCGCCAACCATCGCCGACCCGGAATCACGTCGGTGTCGAGGAAAGCGCAAACTTCGACACGTTCGGAAATCGCTTTCCACCCGGCAATCAGGGCCGAACACTTCATGCCGCAAGTCGAAAGAATTTCAAAATCGCGGACAATCGTGATCGTCGGTCCGCCGCTCCGTCCGGAAACCAGGGTCAGCAAATCCGACTGGCCGTCCTCGACTTTCCAGCCCGGCAACCACTGCGAATCCCAACCGGGCAATCCGTCAGCAACAATCATGACTTCAAAGTCAGGATAATCCTGAGCGGAAACTGCCCGGAGCATTCTCGCAAACGTCGGATCCACGCCACGCGCCGCAATCAGAATCGCCGCCGGCGGAAGCCGTGACGCTTCAAGACCTCCCTGTGTTCGTTGCCGCCCTCGAAGCCAAAACAAAAACCCCACCGCCATCACCAAATGCCCGGCAGCAAACAAAACCAGGCCCACTGCACAGATTGCTGAGACGTATTCAATCACGATTCAATCTGCAATCAGAGGACAATAACCTTGGGAAATGCTTTGTATGAAGCTCAGGAAAATCTATCGTTGAAATGGCAACTGCGTAACCAGGCGGAGGAAGGCGGGAAGGTCTTTCCAGAAGTCGGGGCAAAGCCAGGCGAGTTGGACTGGGGCGATCTTGTCGGGGGTCATTTTCCAGTTGGCACTGCAACCGCGAACGTAATGATTGCCGCCAGCTTGTCGCTGGTTCTCACGTGCCTCGACTCCGGTTACGTAACAGTTCAGACGCGATTTTCCCGTGTGCCCGTAACCGTGGGTTTGATGAATCGCCGTTACGCAGGCGGTCGTGTTGATGACCGGAAAATTTTTGCGGCGGGCTTCGGCGACCATCCAGTTGTCCCAGTTCCCACGGCCAACGGTCAGGTCCGGCATCGACTCAACAACGTCCCGGGTAAAAACAAAGTACTCTTTGCAAACCACCGGCCCGCGGCGACCTCGCTGCCGATTGTCCTTCAACAACCGCTGGACGTTGGCGAGTTCCGACAGATCCACGGGTTCCTGAAGATCTAAATCGGTCCGGCGTCCGAAGGCCAAAAACGAGTCAAATCGCTGGTCCGATAACAAACGCACAAGGGTTACCGATAGATCACGCAGCAGGATTACGTCGGCGTTGCAGTAGACAACCAGCGGCGATGAAGTCTCTTTGACAGCACGCCGGATCGCGTCATTCACGAACGGCGTTCCGAGGTCGTTTGTGCGAATGCCATTGATGTGCCGGACTCCATTCTCATTTGCAAATTCGGCAACGCCCGGATCGTCACCGCACAGCACGACTTCCAGTTTCGGAGCGAGTTCCATCCACGACCGAATCGCGTTGGTCTGAATCAGCCGGATGTGCGGGTCTTCAAACGACTTCGGAATTGCAACAATCGTCGCCAGAGTCTGATCCGGCGCAGCAACCCGATGCGGAGCAATTGCGTTTCTCAGTTCGGGGTTCGGCGGATGGTTCATCGGGATACGGCCCCTCCCGATTGCGGAACTGCGGCAACGACGCGCCGCCAATTGATTGTGATCCGCTTGACCGTTTCCACCGCCATTGAGTCCCACCATCGCCGCACACTGAATGGCGGACGTTCCGGACGCCAGCCTTTCCAGGCCGTCATGTCGAGATATTCATAAAACAATTCGCGGAACGGGTGGTTCGATCCGTAATCCCAGGGCTTCCATTCGGTGGTGAAATGGATGATCGCGGGATTGGTTAGCATCTCATGAAACTCGGCTTGGTCGATTGGAGCGTGAACCGTCGAAGGATACTCCCATGCGTGGGCGCCGACATTCCACCTGGCCGGCAACTTCTTCCACCGATCGGCCAAAACGCAATTCAGGGCGTACTGGTCCCAACACCAAACATTTTCCCGATGCGTCCGCAAACACTCCAGCATTTGCTCGCCCAGCCGCTGGTCGCGCCAGGCCTGAAGATTCATTACCATCACACCGCTGTTGAAATAGGCTTCATCGCCATCCAGTCCGTGATCACGATAGTTGGGGACCGGACGAATCACGGCGAGGTAAGGACTGGAGCGGCGAAAATTGACACTCGCCCGCCGCGCATCCACCCACGGACAAGCAATATCGGGAACCGCCATACAACAGTTTCCGTCAAGCGATTCCTCCCACAAATCATCCAGGCTGCCCCGCACGACCAAATCCGAATCGAGGTAAATAATCGCGTCCAATTCCTGGGGGACCCAACGATCGGCCAGCAGTCTCAGATAGGCCGTATGCGAGATGTGATGCGAGACCGACAAATCCCGAAGGTCAGTTCCTGCCGGATGAACAACATTCAGTTCGATCGGCCAATCTGCAATCGATTCCTTCAGCATCGCCATCGACGATTCTGGAATCCCGCCATCGACCAGCCAGACTTGCAGGGCCGTTCCACTACAAAGGTTTTGCGCGGCGGAAACCAGTGTCACCGCCAACGGCATGACATAGCGCTGGTCGGCGGCGCACAGAACCGGAATCAGTTTCGAATGTGTGTCGGGGTTGATCGATGTGACGCGCTGCGCCGACGTCGAGACATTTGCCAAGCCGCTCGACTGGTCGGTATTCCTTATTGCCGGTTGCATTGATCGCCTCCAGCAGTCGTAACCGTTTCGGCAGGAGGATCAACCGGCGGATAATTCCCTTTCCATCGCTGCGTCAGTTCCATGACCCGCTGCCGCAGACGAACAATCGGCCCGGCCAGGGGGTGCTTTTGAATTTGTTCAAAAATCTCGTGAGCCTGTCCCAGTTCACCGCGCAATCCGGTGATCACCGTTTCCAGGTGCTGTATTTCGCGACGGCAATGAGCCAACTCCGCTTGCATCTCAACGAGGTCAGTTGATTTGAAATCAGCGTGATTCGGAAACAGACTCTGCTGATCGAAAGTTCCATCCGAAACCGCAACGGGCTGTAACATGGACTCCGAAAAACCAAGCGAACGATTCTCCGCAACGCACGCGGCAGAAATTTCCAGCATCGCTTCGATCAACTGAACGCACCGATCGCTTGCCGGCTGAGAAACCTGCAACGCATCGCCGAGCAGTTGGTGCTGCCAATCCATTTTCGCGGCCGACGGATTGGCCAGTTCCCCGACAACGGATTCAAACTGGCAGCCCGCTGAAACATTCCAGACTGCCGGGACGTAATGCGGCGTGTTGTGATAGTCGAGCAGGCCAACCGGTCGTTTCAGCAACATTGCTTCCAGCATCACAGTCGAAGCTGTAGTGATCACAGCGTCCACGTTTTGAATCTGATGGGCAATCTCATTCCCCTCCAAATCGCCCAAAGAATTCGGCACGTCGATCTGTTCCGCAATTTGCGGGGCCAATCGCCAGACGACATTCACTGTCCGACCGCAGATTGTTTTTTTGGATTCCAGAAATTTTTGCAGTTCGCGAATGGACCGAAGTGTTATTTCTGTCTGGCGTGGCGTGAAGCCCGGAAATTTGGCAGTGCAGACCAGCAATCGAAACTCTCCGGCGACTGGAGGCGATGCGGTTTTCGATTTCAACTTGTCCAGTCGTGGAATTCCGGTCACTTCAATCTTCGATCGGTTCCCCCAGGCTGCCAGCACCCGTGCCTGGGAATTGCCGATGCAAGCAACCTTGTGCGACAGGACTGGACGCATGGTCCATGGGCAAGCCGGCTCGTCCACGCGGTTTTCCCACGCGTTGCGCCATTCCAGAATTCCGTCAACCAGGTACAACGTTGCGACTCCCCGCTGTTTCAGCGTCGTACAACAACGTCGGAACCGCTCAAAATGTTCACTGTAAAATATCGCCAAATCGCCGGGGCTCAATTCCGTCGCAGCAATTTCCGGATCTAGGCATTCGATGGGCACACCGGAACGCAACGGCGCGACATGGTGATCGACCTCAACTTCCGTGCCAATTGCCGCGACGCGGGCCATTTTTTTGTGATCCTGAATCTTTGCAGACTGACCCGTGAATTCGGGAGAAATGCATAAAGCCGAAAATTTCGCGTGAACTATTTCAACTCGACATAAACGCCGTCATCGCGCGAACAAAGCCGTCGCAAAGTTTCTTCGCTCATCATCGCTTCCAAAGACTGGACGCTGCCATCACCCATCACAAAATTGCAAACGCCAGGATGGTACGAACCGAAAACCGGAATTGTACCTGGGCCGGGACCTTCGATCCGGATTGTTCTCGCGATGGCAAAACCAGGCCCGCCCAGTCGCATGGCGGTACCGGGTTCTTCACCATTGTAGATCGATCCGTCACCCCAACCTCCAGGCTGAAGTTCGCCATAAGTGCTGACCGCTTTCTCGCCAAGGAAAATCGTAGTGGTCAAGCCATCGTGAACGTCGCTCATTCGATAACGGCCCACACCGCCCCCGGTCAACCGGTTTGCGAGGACCGGGTTTTCACTCCGCAATCCGGAATTGAAAACGCCATCGGCATCGCCAACAAAATCCGCCCATCCAAGGTTGTAAAAGTATTTTTCCGTGCCGGCGTTGCCGGCGTAGTCACCGACCGATCCACGTGGCTCGCCTTTCATTTCAAAGTCGCTTACCGAGCCGGGATCGCGGCGGGTTGGACAAAACATCACCGGAATTCCGGTCGTGATCAATTGGGGATTTTGGTTGGCATATTTTGCCTTCAAGTCCAAGTCGTTTTGCAAAGCTTCCTGCTCGACATAAGGCATGATGAAAACCGGCCACGTCAAAAAACCATCGCCAGCACGACCGGGGGGAATTCTTCCCATGGAATCGTGGTACATCTGAACGGCCAACCCCAACTGCTTGAGATTGTTTTGACAACTGGAACGGCGAGCTGCTTCGCGAACCATCTGTACGCCAGGCAAAAGCAATCCAACCAGGACGCCAATGATGGCAATGACCACCAGCAATTCAACCAACGTGAACGCGGCCACTCGATTTCGGTGAACCATTTCGATAGCTCCGGTAATGCGGATTATGACAGGGCAAGTCGTTTGTTGGGGAATCCGCGAATGAATGAGACTGCCTCCTGCGTCTGTTCGGCCCTTTTTACGATAATCGTTTAGCGCCCTATTGGCAACGAAAAAGGAATCCCCAAACCGGTGTCATACTGTGCCGCAGCTGACGAAAATCAGGCTGAATCAAGCAAAAAAGCCCGCAATGGAGCAAAAGCTGCTTCGTCCGAAAACTCCGATTTTGCCAACTGTCCTGCCAGCTTTCCGGCAGCCCGACACTCATCGGGAGCGCCGATCAACTGCTGGATCGCAGCCGGAAAATCCATCAGGTTGTCCACTACCGAGCAGGCCGCGCGGGCCCGCTGACTCATCCCGGCTACGCCCTGGGGAGTCGTTACCAGCGGTTTTCCAAAGGCCATCGCCTCGACATTTTTGATTTTCAGCCCCGTTCCAAACTGTACCGGGTTCACGGCGATATCAATTCGCCGGTAAAAATCTTCCAGCGCCGGAACCTCACCGGCCAACTCAACTCCCTGCATCAGTTGATTGCCATTCATCTTTTCGTCCTGCATCCGAAACCAGCTGCAAATTTTTCCGGCGATCAGCAATTTCACTTTTGGATTTTCCAGCTCCATCAAGTCCGGCCAGGCTTCGATCAGAAAGCGGTTGATCGCGTGCCAGTTGCTGTAGTTCGCCGAACCGATATAGCCGACAACGATTTCGTTTGTGTTGCCGTCGCGACCGCAATTCAAATCAGACGCTTCGACCAGGTAATCGATCCCGTGGGGTGTGACAAGAATCTCCGGGTCGGGGGCCATCTCATGAATGAGTGTCGCTTCTTCGGCCTGGATCGCCAACACTGCATCGAACTTGCTCCACAAGCGGGCTTCTTCGTCGCGGCTGATCTCCAGCCAGTGCAGATAACCGGCCGAGCCAAACTGCATGCCGCGGTCGTGCAAAATATCATGCGTATCGACCAGGCATCGAACGCGGCGGCGTTCCACCAGACTGAGGGCTTCCAGTAAATAGGTCATCGTCACGTACTGGCAGATGATCGTATCAGGCCGAACGCGCTGGAACGCCTCGCGAAATTGCTCGATTGCCCAGGGCCAGCGATAATCGGAAATTTGAAGCGGCTGAGGCGAGCTGTCGGCTGTCGATGAACCTGACGATTCACTTCGCCCAACCAGCCGTTGCAACTGCCGACGTGTCGCATCGACATACCACTTCATGCGCGCGAGGAACGCTTCGGGCGGACGTTCGCTTTCAAAAAAGATGACTTCCAGCCCGCTTTCCGCGATTCGTTTCGGATCTTCCGCCGAAACCTGGCCCACATAAAATGTAACCAGCCGAAACGGCAAATTCGAAAGGAACCGTGCCAGCGAAGTCATCCGCTGTTCCGCGCCGGTACTGGCATTCCAAAACGGGACATCCGTCGCCATCAAAACTGTATGTCGTTGCTCACTGGACGCCACTCGTGAATTCTCCAACTCAGAATGTTAAACGGTTCATTTGCCAAAGATCCAATCGCCGAGCGAATCTGCCTGGATTTTTACGAGTTTGGCAATTCCCGATTTCGCCAACACCAACATCTGGTCCAGCTGCGAATGGTCAAAGGTTGATCCTTCTCCCGTTCCCTGGACTTCGACAAATTTTCCATCGCCCGTCATCACAACATTCATGTCCACATCGGCACGGCTGTCCCGCTCGTAGTCGAGATCCAAAACCGGATGACCATCAACGATTCCGACACTGATCGCCGCAACGTGATCGGTGATGGGACTCTTGGCCGGATCAGGCAATCGATCGCGGAAAGTGGAAATCGCTTCGACCAGTGCGATGAACCCGCCAGTGATGCTGGCGGTTCGCGTTCCGCCATCCGCCTGAATCACATCGCAATCGACGGTGATCTGCCGGGGACCCAGGGCCGCCATATCGACAACGGCCCGAAGGCTGCGGCCAACCAGGCGTTGAATTTCCGTTGTCCGTCCATCGACCTTTAGGCGATCACGAGGCTTTCGAGGTGAAGTGCTCCCGGGCAGCATGTTGTATTCCGCCGTCACCCATCCGCGACCACTGGCCGCCATCCAGTCGGGGACTTTCTCCTCGATGCTGGCCGTACAAAGCACGACCGTGTTGCCGCATCGGTAAAGCACGCTGCCAGCCGCCGACGGCACAAATCCGCGGGTAACAGTGACAGGTCGAATCTCAATGGACATTGGCGACTGTTCAGTTTCTGGTTGAAAAGTGATTTGGATAGGGAGCCGCTGACACTCATTCGCAGCCCGATCAGGCCGATTGTATCGGTTTTCCGCCAACTGTCCTTGGGGCCAAATCACAAGCCAATTGGCGTCCGGCCGATTTTGAGCCTTGCTTTCGCAGCCCAAGTCACCGAAAATGGAGAGTCAAACGCCTTTTCAATTTCGACGACGTCACTTTTTCTCCAATGCACAGAACGCCCCGACGGCTCCGATGGTTCGCTGCAACAATGGCCCTCGCCATTTTGTTACCGCAGCTGCGCGCCGTCACGCACCGGCACGTTGGGGATTGTGGTTGTGAATCGGAAACGCACATTGCGGACCATGTCGGCCATTCCCACCCGGCAACATGTTGCACAATTGCCGGCACGTCGCATTCACATGATGTCGCAATAACGAACGGACAGGGTTGTGACGAAACAGGACAGCCTTGTTCGCCGACACAAGATTCGGAACACGACTGCGGACTTTGCAAAATTCTCAATCAGTTCGCGGGGACGACCGTTTCGATTTTGGTTTGGCACCAGTCCGAACCGTTCCATTTTCAATCGAATGACCGTTCCATTGGCATTCCATTGGCATTCGTTGCCTTCTATCAGGGGCGTGCTCCTCCCCACTCTTCGATCAGCTTCTGACTGATTGCAGCCAGCTGAATTCGCCATGGTGAATTTTCCGGTTGCGCCAAGCGGTACATGTGGTTTTGAAGGCAATCAGCCCTCCCTCCGTATCGACGCTGACACATACATAATCTGGAGCGAACGATGAAAACAAACAAGTCAGGATTTACACTGGTTGAATTGCTGGTGGTGATTGCCGTGATTGGCATTTTGGTTTCACTACTGTTGCCTGCGGTTCAAATGATCCGCGAAGCAGCCCGTCGAACCGAGTGCTCGAATCATATTCGCCAACTCGGCCTGGCGACCATGAATTACGAAAGTGCCTTCAAACGCCTGCCAACCGGATGGCACGCCAACGACCCGGCTCAACCTGCCGGCGGTACTGGCTGGGGATGGGCTTATCACATTTTGCCGCAAGTCGAAATGCAGGGTCTGTATGATCAAATCGACTGGAAATTGTCGGTCGATGATCCAGCCCACGCAGAAACACTCAAACTGTTAGTACCGGTTTTCCAGTGCGCCTCGGATGTCGCCGACAATTTGGTCAACCTGAACGAACCGGTTCTCGGCGTACCCCAGCCGTTTCGCCACGACCCGCTGATTGGACATGAAGAACATTGGATTGCAAGAAGCAATTATTCAGGCGTGTTCGGCAGCAACGAAATCAACGATGAACCGATGAACGGAAACGGCCTGTTCTATGGCAACAGCCATATTCATTTTCATGACATTGGAGACGGACTTAGCAATACGATCATGTTCGGCGAACGGCGAAACGAGTTCGGATACGTTTCCTGGGCTGGAGTTTTCAGTGACGTCGATCAGCCGTTTGCCCGCGTAGTAGGCGGGGCCGACCACGTTCCGAATCACCGACTTGGTCACTTTGAAGATTTTCGAAGCATGCACCCCCAGGGCGCAAATTTTAACTTCGCCGACGGCTCAACCCGCATGATCAACGATTCCATTGATCCAGACGTCTACAAGGCCCTGGCGACGCGGGACATGGGTGAAATCAACCGGTTGGCGGACTAGAGCTTTGTCCAGATTGAAACTTGGGGTTTCACGTTATCGGTCTATTGATTTTTGAACCGTGACGCGTGAGCGGCCGGGTTTGTCGATGCTAACCGGTGCCTCACGGCACTCGGCTCACCCCAAAGTCAAAAATGGACAAACCACTAGCCCGTAATTTTCTCAAGCCAATCATAACCCGACGCCCAAGCGAGGAAATTCTCCGGAAAACTCACTAACGATTCGGGTTTCCATGAATACATTGTGTCGGTCACTTCCCCAGCTTGTGAGAAATTCGGGCTGGGGAATGACCGCTGAAAATTCAGGGATTGTTGCAATGCCAGTGGGCCGGACGAGTTGTCCGGCCCTTTGTTATTTTGCACGCCAAAAAAGTTGGTCAGGCATTTCACGTTCGGTGACATGGCGACGGAGGTCGTTTCGGAAACGGGCTGCATCCACGGGATAGCCGGCCGTCGGATGAATCCCGTCGATACGGGTTCGCCAAAACCGGTTCCACTGAAGCATGGCAAGCTCGCGCACGTATTTGGCATGCATCGATGCGAGGGCGACTGGCAAATTGGACTCGCCTCCTACCTGAAATTCAATTTGGAAATCGTCAGGCGTGACTGATTCGCGGTCTGGTTTGGTAACCAGGCGATAGGAACTGCACTCCGGAGTTTCGGACAGAATGTTCACGTTGTGATCATCAAAGGAGGTTCGTAACAACGAGCTGTATCGTTGTCGGCCCCCCTGGCGATCGCAAATCACGCGAATTTGTTCTGTGGAATTTGACAGCCCCAACGCTTGTCCTGCAACGTGCATCGTCGCAACACCCAACAAACGGCTCTTGTTTCCATGCCGCTGGAGCATCTGATTGAATTGCCAGGGGTGAACCAACAAAACGCCCGTGCCAAGCAATTCTGCGCGATTCGTTCGAGTAGTCTCTCGCAATCGTGCGCCCAACAGTGCAGCTTGTTCCAGACGGCATTCAACCGGAAGGTCGAGCGGAATTTGTTCGCAATTCCACGCTGTTGGATCTGTCGAATCGATTTCAAAACCGTCCGCATCATCGCACCAATCGAGCCCAAGTTGCTCGGTGGTTTCGGTTGGCAGTCGGTCGGGCAAACACATTCGAAAACGGCCATGGTCGTACCAACTTGCAGGCAGACCCAATTGCATCGCTGTCAGCGAAGCAAAGACCGCAGTTTCCAGCCCGCAAATTCCGCCTCCCATCTTTTTGGAGTCGCAGATCGCCAGGCGTCCTGGCTTGGGCTGGGTGCAAACTGCATCCTTCAGCAAGTCGTACAAATCGATGTCAACAGATGGCACCCGCCAGGTACTGAAGCCAATCACCAGTGGCCCGAGGTTGGGCCCGTAACCGGCTTCGTCCACTCCAATTAGAATCGCCATGAATCGGAAACCTGACCTGGTTGTTACTGGCCTGATTGATAAATGCGGTGGCAAATGTCATTCTTCGGGAAAGACCATTCACCGCGTCCAAAAAACCATTCAGGCCCAAATATGAAGTTGACAGCCCTAAAAGACAACCAGGCGAAACTGAAAGTTGGCTACACCGAGAAACCGGAGACTGCATTCCAGTCGTTGATGGCCAGCGGCAATGTCGATTTTGGCAACCTGGCGGTTATCCTGGATCGACCGGAATTTCTTAACCCGGCGGGACTTCATCTGGCCAGCGGCGGAGACGGGACGTTTGCCTGCCCGGTTGAAATCATGCTGGCGGGACTGGTCAGCTGTGCCGGTGTTACCATGGCTGCCGTCGCGACATCGATGAAATTGCAAATCGATTCAGCTCGCGTTACCTGCGCCGGAGACATGGATTTTCGGGGAACACTGGCAGTCGATCGGGCCGCACCGGTCGGCTTGACCGCAATTCGATTGACGTTCCAGCTGGAAACTGCCGAACCTGATGACAAAATTGCGAGGTTGATCGAGCTGACGCATCGATATTGCGTCGTCCATCGAACGCTCGATTCTCCACCCGCAATCGAAACAGAATGGAAACGTGGCTAACAAATCGTGGCTTTGGCTTCCAGCCGAAACATTATTTGAGCTTCTCGGCCGGTTCGGCTGGAAGCCAAAACCACGTGAAAATTCGCTGCGGCCTCATTTGGCCAATGAATCTTCGGACTCTTGCCGCATCACGCGGAATCCCAGATTGGCCCATCGCGAGGATGGATCGTCATGGCCTCGCGCAGAGACTTCGGCACTTCCACGCTGTGTGTTCACGCCGCCACCACGATACGCTTTTCGGATTCCGAATTGCGGATCCGGTGCATCGGGCCCCCGAGGATCCGTCAGCGAGTCTGTGCCAATCTGCTCATACCAGTCCTGAGACCATTCCCATACATTGCCTTCCATTTCGTGCAGTCCATGCGGATTCGGCATGAGGTCTCCGCAAACTTTCGCTGGAACAACAAACCTCGCCGATGTCGAAACTAGTTCATTGATTAACCCATTATCGTCACCGAACCAGTGGTTGGATTGTCCGCCGGAGCGACTCGCAAATTCACTCTCGGCTTCTGTCGGCAGCCGGAACCCGTTGGCGGAAAAATCGGTTTGTATTGAAGCGGCGAAATCAACAAGATTGTACTCCTGTGTTTCGTCAGGTTTTTCAAAAACGTAACATGGCTTTAGTCCTTCGCGCTCACTCAGCCAATTGCAAAACAGGACCGCGTCAATCCATGAAACACGGGTGACCGGATGATTCGGAGTCGGTGATGTGGCCGTGTCGGGCAGCCAGCCGTCAAACAGGAATGGTTTGAGCGCTGTGTCCAAATCCTGGTCATTCAGGAACGTCCGATACATCGCGACAGAAGTTTCGGTGGACGCAATCCAGAACGGACGGGTCATTGTTGTCGCGTGGGGCAAGTTGAAATCCCCTTCGATTCGTGGATCCAGCGCACCCAACATCATGGTTCCGGGCTCAAGGCGAACCAAAGAAATGCCGGTTGTCGTTTGCTCCCAGTCCTTTCCTTTCCGGATTGGAAACATCGCATTCCCGGCTCCAGCAATCTCCAGTTTTTTTGCCGTCCAAACGCAAGCAGCCCGAACGCGTGCTGTCGATGAATCACCGGAAAGCCCGCTCAGCAATTCGGTTATCAGTCGAACGTCGAAGCGGTGCAGTGAACGGGGGTCCATGCGGCCCATACCCGTTACCAAACAATACTGAATCATCGGATCAGGATCCTGCCGGATTCGGGCCACAAGATCCTCAATCGCCGGGTGCCAATCCTTCAAAAGCATCGTTGCCCGGGTTCGCAAATCAGGCTGTTTCAGATCGTTGCAGATTTCACCCAGCTCGCCTGAATCACCCAACGACCAGGCCATCAAGGCGAGCTGCGTCCGAAATTCCGGATTCGATTGACTGGCCGAAAGGCCGGCCGTTTTCCGGCCCAGATCTCCAACACTCTCCGGCGCGGCCAACAGTAATTGCAGCAACGCCGGACTGATCGAAACCTCCGGCAACAAGCGGACAATTTCCGGCAAAACATCTTCGCCCAGATGCAACCGGATGATCGCTGCGTTTAGTCGTTGATAGGCGTCAGACGCCGGGTCACTGCCCACCTGGCGAATTTTTTCGATCGTTGCTTCATCCAGATTTCCCATTTTGGAAATCGCAAACTTCAGCATCCCGTGATCCGCCATCAACAACTCGGACGCCCGGACATCTGCGATCGTGTTCTTGATTGATTGCAGCTCATTTTGCCGGTTCCGGTTCATCGTCAGCGCCAATATTGCGCCGGCAACCAGGACCATCAACAAAGCGGTTGCGACCGAGCCGAATACGATGCTTTGCCAGTTACGCCCGGCAAAGCGGCCCAGTTTCCTGATCGGCGAAGCGGGCCGTACGCTGGTTTGTTGACCATCCAGAAAGCGGCGAAGGTCTTCGGCCAACAAGGCCGCTGTCGGATAACGGAGCGAAGCATCCCGGGCCATCGCCTTCAGACAAATATTCTCAAGATCTTCCGGGATCCGGTCGTCAAGTCGGCGAGGGTGAACGGGATTTCCGGCCAATATCTGCCGGGCGAGCATGTGGCGGGCACCACGATAGGGAAGTTGACCAGTTAGGGCTTCGTAAAGACTAACCCCCAAACCGTAAACATCCGCAGCTTCGTCCGGGAATTTCTTTGACTCAATCCGTTCGGGACAAATGTACGGCAGCGTGCCGGAAATGACTGAGCCGGTTCGCCCAATCGAATTCGAGACCGCTTCTATGGGCTGGGCCAATTCAAGAAGGGCACTCATTCTCTGGCCTTCGTCGGCAAAACCAAAATCGCTGATCTTGGCCAGGTAGCCGCTTTCGTGCCCGGTACCGGGCGTCAACAAAATGTTTCGCGGCTTGATATCACAGTGGATGATGGAGAGCTGGTGAGCGGCCGACACACCCAAGGCTGCCTGGCGAATCAAATCGGCCGCCACGCGCGGTCGGAGTGCGCCCTGGGACACCAGTAACTGCTTCATGGTTGGGCCGTCAACCAGTTCGCTGATCAGAAGTGCCAACTCGCCATCGACATGGACCGAAAAAATGGTCACTACATGTTCGTTGTGGATTCGCGACAGGGTGCGGCTCTCGCGAATGATTCGATCGCGATTCTGGTTGCCCGATTCCGCAAGGAACAAAACGCGAACCGCAACGCGCCGGTCCAGCTGTTTGTCCAGGGCGGAAAAGACTGCGGCCTCTCCGCCACTCCCCAACAACCCCTTCAATTCGTATTGCGGCAACCGTTCGGCAAATTCCCGTTTCAGCCGCTCAGCCAGATCCCGGGTGATTTCCAGATTGCGATGGTTTTCATCCACGGGATCCGAGTCAGAATCGGGTCCGTCCAAACGTATTGGCCTGGAACTCCAATCCAGTTCGCGGGCCACATCCGTCAACGCCCGGCCAACGGTGCTTTCGTCATTCGATTCGAGAAAAGCCTCGGACCTCGTCGCATGTTTCAGCAACGAACTGACTTCCTGGCGTATCTTTGGGTCGGAAGTTTGAGAATTCACAAACTCGGCGCGCTGACCCAACGGGATTCGCATTGCCCGCGAAAAAATGTCTTCAATGGTGGGCCAAAAATGCGGGTCCATGGTTCAGGCTGATCGCCAGCAGTTCCTTTTCAAAAACCCTCAATTGGGTTGGGTATCAATTCCAAGGCGTATTTCGGACCGGGCCAGGTTCTGAAAAACACCCGTCCCGGCGAATTGTTTGACAAAAAAAATCAATCCGGATGCAACTCGCGATGAAGCCAGGTTTGGGCAAAGCTCCATTTTCGTTTTACAGTCGAAACCGACACGTCGGTAATCTCCGCGATTTCGGCCAATTCCAGTCCGCCAAAGACCCGCTGTTGGGCAATCTCCGCCGTCAACGGATCGATCGATTGCAGTTTTTCAATGGCCTCGTCCAAAAACACAACCAGGGATTCTCCAGCGATTTCCTCCGAAGAAATCGGCGTTTGCCCCAACCCTTCGAGAGAGACCTTCAGGTGCCCAGACCGTTTTTTTGACTTCTTGCGCCGCGCATGGTCGACCAAAACCCGCCGCATGATGATCGCTGCGGTTCGCATCATGTGGCGCTCGTCGTTCCACTGAATATTTTCCAGCTCCGACAGACGCAACCATGTTTCCTGAATCAGGTCGGAAGTTTGAAAGCTGTGTCCGTCCGTTTCTCCCCGCATGGCCCACGTTGCGTACCGGCGCAGTTCGGCCATCAGCCGATCGGCGTGCTCTCGAAGAATGGGTTGACCGTTTTCGACCACTGTTTCAATTTTCAGTTGAGTACGACTGTCATTTGTTTTCCGAAGTTTGCGATTGCCGGTATCAGTTTGCTACCATTCCGGCGGGAACCGCGTTGTAAGCAATACCATTTTCTCATGGGCCCAGCCGCCCGTCATCCAGCCATCCGCATCGACCACCGAATTTTCAGAACTCTTTTCTAACTATTTTCAGCTGATCAACCCAGGAGCCGCGATGAATGCACCCTCTTGAGCTGCCAGGGAAAGCCGGAAGCCTGATAATGGGTGCTGGTCACGGGTTCAACACTCCATCCGGTTTTGCCAATGCCGATAGCGTTTCGGCCCGGATGCCGGTAACAAAGTCCATCCCAGAACCGGGCAGCCTGACTTTGCTGTTTGGCATGGAGTTATTGGCTTCAATCGGAAGCAGGGAAAATCCGTCAGCTAAATCTGGCCAGAACGACTCGCAAATTCCTGGCGGACCGACGACTGAAACAACACGATCATGCCGTAGATGGAAAAGCCGAGCGAAATCGGGCTGCAATAACAGGTTGCAACACCGGCCAGTCCCGCAATACAGCCAATAATACCAAGAATATACGTGCGAAACCGCAAGACCTGAATGCCGCCAACTAGCCGGAGAAGGCCGCCGATCGCTCCGCCAGAGCCCATTCCAAAATACGTCCAAAACAGGATTTTCTGCATAAATTCAATTTCCTCAGCGGACATTTGCCCAGAAGGCCCGATTGCCTGAGATTGGACGACGAAACCAGGTAGCCAAAAACCAAGGACTACGTAGACCATACCCACCAGAAATTCCAGACTTCCACCAACGATCATCAGAATTCCAACGACAGGAACTTGTTTGACAAACGAGTCGCTCCCGGGTGGAATTGATCCTGAGAATCCCCCGCTACTTTGACTGATTGGGCTGGAATACGGGTTGTCGCTCATCACCTGTTCTCACGGGTAATTTGTTGACTCAAAAACAGAAAGTTTGAAGATGCCCTGGATGGATAAAGCCTAATCTGGTCCTCGCGGAGATACACCTGCACGGTTCCGATATCTTTGAACACTGGTGGAGCCTTTTGAATTCCGCAACTGTCTTTCAAACGCGATTTCCGGGACGAATTATGATCCCTTCAACAACGCCTGCAAAGCCTTGTCGTCGGCTGGACCAGCATCACCCGCGCCCAGTTCTTTTTGCAGCAAGTCGTCCATCGCTTCGTCCTGCAGGATGTCGTTGGGTTTGATGTCCAGTTTTTCGTTGAGGTCCACGACGATACTCTGCATACGCACCCAGTCTTCATCGGACACCGCGACGGAATCGTTGATTCGTTTTCGCTCGATCTCGTCCAGCATGGTTTCGATCGCAGCGATGGATGTATCGTATTTCGTCGTATCGCCCTGAAGGACCGCGATTTGTTCGGTCCAGCGTTTGAGGTTTTGGGCCTTGTATTCCAAATCAGGCTTGCCCCGCATGTCCGCGACCGATTTGACCCCCTTTTCCTTCAGGTAGTCGACCGTTTCCTGTTTGTCGTTTTCCAGTCGCTGGATTGCACGAAACAATTTGTCCTTTTGCATTCGAAGTGAAGTCAACTGGTCTCGAAACTCCTTTTCCGTGCGTGGCAACTTGTTCGTGGTCTGGGCCACCGGGTCAACCGCCTTGCGACACCCATGTTGCGAAACCAGCAAGACCGCGGTGGCCATGAAAACAACGAGACAGGCGATACGAATGGCCATTTCGACTTTGCTCCCGAAAGATAAAAAGCCGCAGCTAACGCGTGATCGGCAAAGCTGCGGCCAAGCATCACAGATTTACCCGTTATTTGCCATCGCCGGCGGATTTGCCCAGGATTGCGTCGAGCTGGCTCATGGTCGCGTCAAGGTCAGTCGGCTCTGCAAGCAATTCATCGGCCGTTGACGATTGCGTTGCCAAATCCTTGAGCTTTTCCTCTTCTGTTCGCATGGCCGTTTCAACATTGGCAAACAGGTCTTCGATTTCCTTGTTCAAAGACTGGTATTTGTCAGTAATCGAAGTCTGGCCTCCAGCGGTCGCCGTGGCGCTCTTTACGGCATCCATGGCCACCTTGCGACTGTCAATCTCTTCCATTTTGGTGGCGATCTGCTCCATCATTTGTTTGCCGGCCGATTCCTGTTTTTTGAGGAAATCGAGCGACCTTTCCATGGCGTCAATACTTGTTTTCAGATTGGACTCCATTTCCGTTTTCTTTTTCTTGTATTCGGAAATCAAGTCCTGAGCCGTCTTGTTCAAGTCTTCGGCCGTATAGGTTTTCCCGTTTTTTTCGATCTTGCCATTGTTTTCCGGTTTCTTTGCCTCTTCCACGAGTGCCGAAAGCAGGGTCATTTTTCCGGTGATCACTTCAATTTCAGCTTTGGAGTTTTCCTGTTTTTTCTTCAGGGTTTCCAGGCGAACTGCGGTCCCAATCCGTTGAGTCCGGACGTTTTCCATGTCGGTCTGCAGTTTCCTGTAATCGATCTCGATTTTTTTCTTCTTGACATCCATTTCGCCCAGCACCTTGTCGATTTGCGCGATAATTTTGTCCTGAGCGACTCCGGCCCGCGGTCCACATCCATAGACGGCGACCAGTCCAACCGCGACAACAACCATCAGCAATCCAACTACAGTTTTCATTTCGATTCTCTCCAGCAATTCAAAGTGGCAATGATTGGCGACGCTTTTGGATCGCCCGCCACAAACAGAAAACGGGAACATGCCGGAGCGGCTTGCAAACTAGCTGCCAGAGAACCGGTCCAGTCCCAAACACGGCGTTGATTATACGCTTATGCGATCAAAAGTCGAATCGCCCAGGGCTGCGGCGAATAAGGGGCGATTCAGCCCGAATTATCAATCGGATTTGCCCAACCTGCCCAGGCGCTTGCCCACCATTTCACGCAGCATCGTTTGCTCGTCGGCCGAGAAGTAGGCCCGCGTCAACAGACAGCCGACCGAGACAATCAATGTCAGCAAGATCGCCATCAGCGGATCGGCCAACAGCACCAGGGGAAACGCAAGCCCGATCCAACAACCACGATCCGGCGGACAGCCCATCCGGTAGTTCGCCCAATACATCGTCGATACGCCGAGCAAATTCCCCAGAGTCGTTGCTGTGACGGCTCCCCACAATCCCCAATACGGAATCAAGAACCAGTTGAAGACAACATTGCCGAACAGCCCGATCGCCATGCACAGTACAGCGAACTTTCCTTTTTCGCTGACCCACAGATAATCCTGCGAAACCACCTGGATGCTGAACCAGGTGCAATAGACCATCGTCAACGGCAGGATTGACAGCCCTTCCGAATATTTTCCTTGCAAGACCCAATCGAACAGCAGGGGCGCCGAGGCGAGCATAACCACATTCGCAATCATCATACCCAGCGACGATAGCTTGATTGTCATATTCAGCTGTTGACGCGCGCGGCGAAAATCACCCGCCTGCCAGGACGCGGCCACATAGGGCAACAACAACCCGCTCAACATCGCTGCAACGCCGACCATAATCAGCGGCACAACGCGGCTGCTGTGGTACTGGCCCAGCGAACCCTGGACTTCGAAGGCCGACATCGATCCGATATGCACCAGCATGTATCGATCGACCAGTTCCGATGCGTTATGCAAAATGTTCGAGACCCACCACCAGGCGGCGAACGGGGCCAGCTGCATCCACATTGCCGCATTGTTCAACGGCTGGTTCATCGCCGAAAACTCGGGGCGTTTTTTCTTTAGATACCAGAGAGCCGGAATCGCTCCGATGATGCAGCTAAGGGCAAAACTGGCGATGGCTGCAATCGACGAATCCATCGGCGACACCAACAACAGGATTCCCAAGACCGTGAACGATGCGCCAGAAAGAAACCGCATCACGGTAACCAGGCGAATTTGCCGCAGCGATTCGACAAGGGAAGTCAGGTAGTTTAACAGCGTCAACAGAACGAGCGTGGCGGCCATGAAATACATCAAACCCACATGCCTGGATTCGCCCAGAATTTGCTGACTGAAAAATCCGGGAGCGATACAAACAATGCTGGCCAACAAGAGCGTCGTGACGCAGCAAACCCGGTTCACCTGTCGCAAAAATGGCTTCAGCTGGCCGGTATGGCTGTACTGCTCGACATATTTTCCGAACGAACCAGGTAGCCCCAAAACCGCCAGCGGAGCCAGCATCATCAGGAAACTGTAGATCATCGACCACTGTCCGAGCTGCTGGTCGGTCATCAGTCGACAAAACAAAACGCCCCGAACCGCACCCAGCATCCGCTGGGCGACAGTCAGGGTCAGGGCGAAGACCAACCCGCTGACCAGTGAATCCGAAACGATACCGGATCGGCGACTTTCACCGGTCTGAATCGAATCGGTTACGTGGGTAACAGAACTCATGTGCCAAATGGGCTGAGGAAAGGATTGCTGGTGGTAATTGGGAAGTGTTGGTCACGATTCCCGCCCAAACAACCTGCGATCTGTTATTTCCGGTTGAAAGTTCATACAATCCGGACGATCCTTAAAGTCGCGACTTACAATCCAACACCAGAGTCAGGCCGCAGAACCGTTCCGTTACGATTCGCGGATACTTGCCAACGCTGTTTCCGGTTAATTGCACTCAATCGAAACGACTTGATTCGTTTCCGGCGATGCTCCCCGGGTTTTGAAACAATGACCCAAGACAACACACTGATCGCCAAAAGACTTGGACTCGACCCCGCGCAAGTCACGGCTACGGCCGAGCTCCTGGATGGCGGTAACACGATTCCATTTATTGCCCGGTTTCGCAAAGACCAAACGGGCGGTTTGGATGCCGGTCAAATACAGGGGGTCAAGCAGGCCCTGACAGCAGCCCGCGCGCTGGCAGAACGAAAAACTTTTGTTCTGAAGTCAATTGAGTCCCAGGGTGGACTGACTCCGGAACTCGAAGCGTCGATCCGCGGAGCGACCGCACCCCGACATGTCGAAGATCTCTACCTGCCGTTCAAGCCCCGGAAACAGTCGCTCGCATTGACTGCCCGTCAGCAGGGACTGGAACCGCTCTCCGACGACATCCTGAATGGACGACTGACTACCGAAGAACTTGCTGCGCGCGCGAAGGATCTCGTGCGCGTTGACAAAGGCCTCACCAGTGCTGATGACGTGATGAATGGCGTTGGTCATTTGATCGCCGAAGCGTTTGCTGATCGCGGTGAACTTTGGCACGAATTGAGAAAAACGGTTTGGCATACCGGCAAACTGGTTTGCCGCCTCGTTCAGGAACCGGCTCCCGTCGCGTCCGAAACAACTGCCGAACCGGTAGCGGCCGTGGAACCCCAAACAACAACGTCCGAATCAACGACGCTTGAAGCAGCCACGACGGAAACTGTTTCGACGGAAACCGTAACTCCGGAAGCGAATCCCGAAACTGACGCAATCGAACAACCTGTAGCCGACACATCACCAGTTGTTGTAAAAACTCCGGTCGTCGTTGAAGTGTCCGCACTTGCAGAAGAGCCGGTAGTTACTCAAGTGCCCTGCGTTCCGGAAGAAACCATTGTTTCTGCCGAACCCGTTGACGCCAACGAATTGGTAGCTGCCGATGCCACCCCTGAACAGGGAACGGATGTCGCTACTGAACCAATATCCGGATCGGAGGCGGTGACCAGGGCCTTCCTGGCAGCCGTCGATACGATGCGGCCAGCAGCGATTACGGTCAAAAAGAAAAGCAAGAAAAAAAAGAAACCGAAAAAGAAAGAAGCTGAAAACCCCTTCGCCGATTTCGAGAATTTCGAACAGCCCCTGAATAACGTTCCCCATCATCGCATTCTCGCAATCAATCGGGGCGAAAAGGCGAACAAGGTTCGGGTCCGCGTTCGACCAGACCTCGAACCAATCGAAAAGCAGGCCATCGCACGGCTGGTTCCTGCCGACAATCCCTGCGCCGAGTTGCTCCAGTCCTACGTGCGGGATGCACTCAACCGATACATTCTGCCTTCGCTGGAGCGGGAAGTCCGTCGCGAGCTGACGGAAATGGCCGAGTCGCACGCGGTTGAAGTCTTTGCCAACAACCTCAAGGCGCTGTTGATGCAGCCGCCTGTTCGCGGCAAGAAAATCCTCGCCATCGATCCGGGCTACAAAAGCGGTTGCTCCGTTGCAATCGTCGATCCGCAAGGCGCCTTTCTCGCCGCGGACCGGGTATTTGTCGTCGGCAACCAGCAACGACGCGACGAGAATCGCAAGAAACTGGCCGAGCTGGTAACGCAACACGAAATCGGAATCGTGGCGATCGGAAACGGTGCCGCTTGCCGTCAGGTCGAACAAATGGTTTCCGACGCAATCGCTGGCGAGTTGGCCGGAACTGATTTGCGATATGTCGTCGTGAATGAAGCCGGAGCCAGTATCTATTCGACGAGCGAAATCGGAAAAGAAGAACTGCCCGTTCTTTTGCCCGGAACGCGAAGTGCCGTTTCGATTGCACGACGACTGATTGATCCGCTCAGCGAACTGGTCAAAATCAATCCCTGTCACCTGGGAATCGGACTGTACCAACACGACATCAAGGCCCGGCATCTGGCTGATTCGCTGGACGAAGTCGTCATGCAGTGCGTCAACGCAGTTGGTGTGAACGTGAACACGGCCAGCCCATCGCTTCTGCGATATGTATCCGGACTGAATCAGTTGACAGCGCGGCGACTGTACGAGTTCCGCCAGGAAAAACGGGTCACGAATCGGGAAATGATTCGCGAAGTTGCGGGCATCGGCGACGCTACGTTTGTCCAGGCTGCGGGATTTCTCCGGGTATTTGGTGGCGATGCGCCGCTGGACGAAACCGGAATCCATCCGGAAAGCTATCCGATCGCGCTCAAGCTGCTCGAAAAAATCGGCACTTCAACGGACCAATGGAGCGGCCGCAATCCTCCACCCCCCGTGGTTGTCGAACCGGCACAACCCGCAACAGTACCAACCGCAGAAGCAGAGCAGGCGACGGCCGGGAACCCGCCTGCCCCGGTCCTTCCTGTCGTCGTGCCTGTCGAAACGGCAACTGGAATTACGGATGCCAATCATTCCAGAGTTGGCGGAATGGCTTTGGCCAAACTGGATCCCATTGCACTCGCTGCTGAGTTTGACGTTGGCGCATTGATGATGCGCGACATTATCGACAACTTGCGACGCCCGGGCCGCGATCCACGTTCGGCCAGCGACATGCCGGTGTTTCGCTCCGGCATCCTGGGCTTTGACGATCTCAAGCCAGAAATGCAATTGCACGCCCAGGTTGTCAACGTCGTCGATTTCGGAGTCTTTGTCGATGTTGGCCTGGGACACACTTGTCTGGTCCACGTCAGCGAACTTTCCCGCAACTACATTCAGGATTTGCATCACAAATTTGCCGTCGGCGATGTCCTGATCACGTGGGTTCAGGAAATCGACGCGGGCAAACGCCGGGTCAAGCTGACTGCCTTGCCTCCCGGCACCAAACGATTCGACAGGCGCTCTCGTCGCGGCGACGGTCATCACGACTCCTCGCAGCTCAACGAAACTCGGCCTGCGGATAATCGTTCGCAAGATCGTCCTCCACAACGTTCGTCCGAGCGATCCAATGAGCGATCTCCGGATCGCCCGCGCAGGGACCAACACCAATCGGGAGATCGCGGACAAGGCGGGCGCCGCGATTCGCGACCTCATCGTGGCCAGCATTCGCAAAATCGCGATCGAGACCAGCGGTCGTTTGAACGAAAACCGGCCAAGCCAAAATTCGTCAAGCCGATCGAAGACGACATGCTGAAGGGCGAAAAGCCGATGCGGTCATTTTCTGATTTGGCGCAGTTCTACAAAAAGAAAGACGACTCGGAATAATTGGGCCGTTTCCAGAACTGCGTTGTTTCAGCGGGAAACTGGCACTACAAACCCGAAACGCAAACGAGTGAATCGGTGGTTTCAGTGAATCGGTGGTTTCCGGGTTTCACTCGCTCGCGTTTCGGGCTTGTATGTTCGGTGTCACACAGGCGACCACAATTTCGCCTTTGCTTCCATACAACCAGTCGCCGGCCCAAATCTCAAACTGATCGGGCCATCTGCGGGTTGAATTCAAACAACTCCACTCCATTGTTCTTCCAAGCATTCGATGAAACGAATTGGCAAAGGTTCCCGTGGAACGCATTCCATCGTCCATTGCTTGCGGCGGTGTAAGCAGCACGATTGTCCCCCGACGCATGCCTTGGCCTGCCAACTCGCCCGCTCGTCCGCCAATGATCAAGTTGCCTCCCCGCATTTCATAGCCAGCCAGCTCACCACAATCGCCGCCAACGGCCAGCGTTCCCCGGCGCATTCGCATTCCGGCATACCTTCCGCAATTGCCTCTCACCACGATCGAGCCGCGATTTAGTCCTGAAGTTGCCCCGGCCGCTGGACCCCCAGCGCGCGCGCCCGCATTTCCATCAACAAGAATATTGCCGCCACTCATCGATTCTCCCAAACAGTCGCCAGCGTTTCCGAAAACATGGCATGAACCGCCACGCATTCCCCGACAGGCTCCGATCCCGACCGATGAATGAACCTCGACTACACCCGTGGTCAAACCAGCCGCAACATTATCAACCCGCGACCAGTCGCCGCGGCACTCGACCCGTCCGCACTGGTCTTTAGTTTCCGAAATCCTGAAAACATCGCTGGCCCGGCCCCTTTTGCAGCCGACCAGAACTTTCAACGCCCCAAACTCTTTCGCGCTAATGCCCTGGCTGATTCCAGCGCTCAATCCCGACGCATCCATGCCCGGGTGGGAATTATCTTCCAGCCAAATTTCAACGCCCATTGAGATGTTTCCGAAAAAGTGACAAAGTAAACGCATACCGACTTTAACCGGCGAATGCCATCGATTCCATGAGCCTGAACAAATCCAAAAGCAACTCAACGATCGGCAGCATCATATTGTGCGGCGGCCATAGCCAACGGATGGGCCAGGACAAGGCGTTATTACGGCTGGGCGACCAAACGTTTCTGCAGCACATCAGCGGGATTCTTCGGCCGATTTGCAAACCGGTTGTGTTGGTCGGTCGCGCGGACCAGCAGAAACTTTTTTCCTCCGAAAACGAATTCGTCACCGACCAGGTTCCTGATGCGGGTCCGCTGGCCGGTTTGGTCAGCGGTCTGGATTCGGTCCGACAACGGGCAGATCTCGCGCTGGTTGTTGCTTGCGATACGCCGCTGATTCAGCCAGGCCTGGTTCGTTTTCTGGTCAACTGCATTGGTGATTCGGATGCTGCAATTCCATGGGATGGCGAGCACTTGTATGGATTGACCGCAGTCTATCGAACTGGCGCGGAAGATCCGCTTCGCAAAATGCTGGATCGGGGTCAACGAAGAATTCAGGACATTGCCCAGGCAATCCGCATCAAAAAAATCAGCCTGAACGAAATTCGCCAGGCTGATCCGAATCTGGATTCACTATTGGGTTGCAACACTCCTGAAGAATATCAAATGCTCATCCGCCGGAACCGGGAAATCAATCCCATGGGCAGCTGATTATTTGCTGACCTTGATTCCCAATTCCTCGGTCACATTGGGAGCGTCGGCCCACAACGTTTCGAGACTGTAAAACTGCCGGGTGTCTTCATCGAACAAGTGAATAACGACCGAGCCAAAATCCAGCACGATCCACTTTCCCGTGTCCTGGCCATCAAGGCTGATTCGCTTGTCCTTCAATTCCTTTTCGAGCTTCAGCCGAATATCTTCGCTCAACGAAACGATCTGCCGCTTACTGGTGCCGGTTGCGATGACGAAATAGTCAAAAATCGCAGTCAGGCCAGTCATGTCGAGAACCACGAGATCGGTCGCGCCGTTGTCGAGCGCGGTTTGGGCTGCGGCCCGGGCCAACTCCTGGCTCCGCTGGAGATTGGGGCGGGCTGGAATCGACTGGCTTGAGCTTTGTTCCGTCATCGGGGCCTTTTCGTTCGTTCGATTGGACCAGGCCTGTCCGGACGGCAATGAATTGCCGGTTGACTGAATTGTCTGAGTTTCGAAAGTCATGCGATGCTGGCCTGTCTAAAAGGGTCATTTTATCGGAATGGCTGCTGGATGCGAGGCGTGAGTCACATTTGACGCGCCCGCC
>JAYVKA010000309.1:0-11109 GCA_043768885.1 Planctomycetota bacterium | reverse complement strand
GTCGTATCGTTTTCTTTCGCCATTTATCAGAACCTTTGTTCAGCAATCCGGCCATCCACAGCCGCAATCCAGCCAATGCGGAAGCGGCCGCCAATCACGTTTCAGGACACAACCTCTCCATGATCACGGCCAGCGGGTTGCCCCAATTCGGCCCTGATATCGGCCCCAATGATAAACTTTTCGGCCGATTGCGGGAACGGTACTGCATGCCGCAAGAAATCCCGTCCTGGACAGCCGATTCAAGCTTCGGAACGCCAATCGATGGAAAAACCAATGAGCTGCTTCGTCCGTTTCGCAATTACAAAAGCTGCACAAATTGCGAGTCGAAATCGCGGGGCAACTGGCTCAGGCACTCGTATCCGTCGGCGGTAACCAGCACATCATCTTCGATCCGCACCCCGGCCTCGCCCGGCAAATAGATTCCCGGCTCGACCGTTATCACCATGCCTGGCCGGAGAGTTCCTTCGGAGGTTGGCTTCATAAACGGCACTTCATGGACCTGCATTCCGAAACCGTGCCCCAGCCCGTGCCCAAAGAACTCGCCGTATCCTGAATCATCGATCGTTTTCCTGGCCGCGCGATCAATCTCCTTCAACACAGCGCCCGGTCGAATCAAGTCGATCGCCGCCTGCTGGGCCTTCAATACGATCCGGTAGATTTCTTCCATTCGCGCGGACGGCCTGCCCGTTACCAGAGTCCGGGTCAAGTCGCTGGCGTACCCGTCGACCATCGCGCCCCAGTCGATCAGCACAAAATCGGCCTGGCTGATCTTCTGATACGTCAACCTCGCATGGGGCAACGCGGCCCGCGCTCCAACTCCGACGATCGGAGAGAATGAACAACGATCGGCCCCAAACTTTCGCATCTGATGTTCCAGATCAAAGGCGATTTCCCGTTCCGTCATGTCTCCCCGTAATTGGGCACGAATCACTTCAAAGGTCCGTTCGCTGACAGCGATACTTCGCCGGATTTTTTGCAGCTCGTCTGAGTCCTTGATCGATCGCAACTCTTCAATCCAGCCTGTGGTCGAAACCAGGCTGGTCATGCCGAGTCCCTTTTCCAGTTGATCGCAGAATGCGCGAGTCATGGAAGCCGCCTCGATTCCCAGGCTGGGCAACTTCATCGACTGGATGCATTCCAGTGCCAGCTCCAAAGTTGTTTGCGACGCTCCCCGAATCCGCGACTCCAATCCCGGACATTCTTCCTGAAGCTGCACCGTGAAACGCGTATCGCTCAACATCAACATCCGATTCGGCATTGCCAGCAGATACGACGAGTCGCCGGTGAAGCCAGTCAGGTAACTCACGTTCGTCGGGTCGGTGATGATTAGTTCCGGAAGCGTTTCCTTGCACAGGCGACTTTGCAGCTTTTCGATTCTCGCTTGGCAAAAGTCATTCATAACGGGGCAATTCGCTGGGTTTTGATGGAAGAATGCACGAGCCTGCCAGCACTGGATGGATGCACGGCAGAACAGGTCGGCTGTTAAAGTTTTCCGATTAAACAGACTTTTCCGCAAGTCCGGACGGGGCCGTTTCCGATGACTTTAACGATTCACACTGTAGGCGCATTTTGAGCCCGCGCCCGGATTTCAGAATTTCCGCAAGGATTCCCCCATGTCGATCAATTTGTTGGCGAAGACTTTTGCATCCGGTTTGGCAGTCGCTTTCGCGGTCGCCTCAGCCCCGCATTTCGCATATGCCCAAACTTCGCACCGCTACCCTGCTTCACAACAATATGTGAATGCCAACCAGGGACAAATCCCGGTTGCGAATCCGGTTCAAACTTCGCCCGAACAATATTCCGGACAACGCTCCGTCGTGCAGGCCGGAGGCACCGCGAACAACCAGGCGGTAGGCAGCGGCGTCGCCCCGGCCAATTTCAACCAGCCGGTGAGCCAACAACAAGTCGCCCAGCCGGTCTTCCAACAAAATCAACTTCGCGGCAACGCAAGCATGGTCAATCGCCCACAGGCGACACCCGGCAGCCGAGTCGTCCCGGCCGGTTACGTTCCGCGTCACATGCGAACAGCCCAAATGGTGTCCGACGTGCCGATGACGGAAAGCCCAGTTCAATCGCCGGTGATGAGTAACTCCCCGGTCTACATGGACGAAGAAATGGCTTACGAAGGCGACATGATGATCGGCCAGAACTACGTTGATTCATACGATGGTTGCGACTCGTGTGGTACTGACAGCTGCGGACTCGGCTGCGATCGCGGCGGATGTCCACCGGAGCTGATTGGAAATTGCTGGATCAATGGATTTGGGCAACTGCTTTACCGGGCTGACTATTTTGCGGGAGCCGCTTGTTGGGACTCGCCAGTCTTTGCCAACTCACAGAACTCAGACTACAACGGCGGATCAGGTTTCTACGCTGGAACAAACCTTGGAATTCCCCTGTGCCGACTAACTTGCGGACTGGCCTCGGGCCAAATTGGTGTTCGGACTGTTCAGAGTGAAATCAGTGGCAGCCCACACATCGACCAACTGTTCATCACCGGTGGTTTCTTTCGCCGCGTAGATTACGGAATTCAGTTCGGTGTGGTCGCCGACTACCTGAAGGAAGATGTCCTGTTCCAGGCCGAAGTCATGCAGGTTCGTGCCGATTTGAGCTGGGTCTACGCGGGTGGAAACGCAATGGGATTTCGTGTAGCCAAGGGGATTCAGGACGCACAGGTCCCTGATTTTCCCGCTGGCGTTGCGATTCCTCCCGGAGCCCAAATGCGATTGCGAACGCTCGACTCCTATCGCGCCTACTATCGCACAAACTGCGACACCGGCGGTTATTCAGACTTGTTCCTGGGCTGGACCGACGACAGTCAGATTGTTGGCGGATTGGACATGGACATGCCGCTGACCAACTGCATGATGTTGCAAGCCGGAGCGACCTACGTCCTGCCAACTGCCAGCGGTGGAACTCCACTTGGTGGAAACACGAACGATGCCTGGAATTTTGCCGTTGGATTTGTCTGGCGTCCGCAAGGCCGATGCTGGTACCAAAATTACGACCGGCCAATCATGCCAGTCGCCGACAACGGCAGCATGATCCTCCGCCGCGGATTCTAGTTTCGCCAGAAGTCAAACAATTACGTAGGGTCCGCTGTGCGGACCAAAGTGATCGTCGTAGGAGATTCTTGAAGAAGGTGGTCCGCACAGCGGAACCTACAACCTGAACCACCAAACAGCCTGGCCAAACGGTCAGGCTGTTTGCTTTTGCGCTTCACTACCACGCCGCAACCGAAAGCAATTTCGTTACAATCCAGGTCGTCCACAACTTCCACACGAACAAATTCCGACGAAACACGGAGACGCACTCGATGAATCCACTAGTTACCGGCCTGCTGAACGGCTTCACAGTCAATCACAACTACATCACCGCACTGATCACCGACCTGGACGAAGACCAAATGGTCGCCCAGCCCGTCAAAGGGCTTTCGACGCCAATGAACCACGCAGCGTGGGTCTCCAGCCACTTGAAGACCTATCGACCGATCATTGCAGCCCTCGCCCAGGGAAAAACATTTGACGATCCGATCGATCACCCGTTCGGCATGAAGTCCGCACCGCAAACCGACCGCAGCATCTACGCATCGAAGGCTGATCTAATTGCCGAACTGACGGCTGGCAAAGACGCGATCATCTCCGCCGTCACCGCCGCCCCCGACAGCATCTGGGCCCAGCCCGTCACGCTTGAGCGCTGGCGTCCCCGCTGGACCAATACTGGCATGGCCGTCTCGTTCCTGATGCTGAACCACGAAAACATGCACATCGGCCAACTCAGCGCCTGGCGCCGCGCGATGGGGCTTGCTACAGTCAAGTTCATGTAGACCTGCGGGTCACAACGAGAATGCCATGTCGCTTGAAAACGTTGTTTTTCAGCCGGCACATGACGTGCTGCCACAAAATGTTCGCGCGTTTTTGCTGCAAGCCGAAAAGCAAATCTGCGAGTTTACCTTGTCACGGCAATTACACGTGCGCGGTTTCATTTCTTGCTCTTTTGAGGTGGCCTACCTGGCGTTGAGACAAATCACGGCCGCACGTCTCACCAACGGAAAGATGTTTTGCGAATGGGGCAGCGGATTCGGAGTGACTGCCGCACTGGCGGCCATGATGGGTTTTGAAGCCTACGGAATTGAGATCGATACGGACCTGTGTGATGCATCGCACAGGCTTGCCAGGCAGTTCGACATTCCTGTCAGATTTGTTGCCGGGAGCTTCATTCCAGAGGGTTCTTTTCAGATGATCGCAGACGCTCGCGGAAAGATTGGCGGTGACTTGACTTTGATTGCCGAAAGCGATCAAGCCTACGAAAAACTGGGAAAAGAAATAAAAGAATTCGACCTGATCTTTGCCTACCCGTGGCCGAACGACAAAAACCTGACCGAAACAATCTTTGACAGCTATGCTTCGAGAGGCTCGTTATTGTTGACTTACAACGGATCAGGTACCGTTCAACTTCAGCGCAAAGTGTGAGCGGGCTACTTCATCCAACCTTGCCCACCCAGGCAACCATCGGCAGCGACTCTGGGAGTTGATCCACGCCGGAAAGGCTCAATCCCAATTTGCCACCAGCCTTCAGGGCAGATTGAAGGTGTGCCCGTTTGGCATTTTGCTGCTGTAGATCCCGGATGTCTGGCACCAGTAGTCCGATCAATATCGCGATAATGCCATTTGTTTGCCTGATCTCCTTCCATCCCGGATTCATGGAGACCGCAACCAGAATTGCATCAACGCCGTTCGGATACTTGCCCAGGATCGCCTGGCTGATATCGGCCGGACTCGATGATCCGCTCCTTTGCCATGGTACTGATTTGTCAATTGCAAGTTCCTTTGGATTGAATTGAACAGGCATCTTGATCCTCCTTTTTATTTCATTGACGGAATTGATCTTGACCTGAAAAGATGGCAGACATTTTTGGGGAGCACTGCCAGAATTGATTCATTCTGGTGATTTGGCAGCCACAAGGGATGCTGCCGGCGAATCACTTTCAAAATGGACTCGGCTATCATTGTAACGCAAACTAAACCAATGCGCGGCTACGGGCATTGGATTTTGGACAGACCGCTTTTAAACTTTTGGTTGACGCCACGAAAGTCAAAAGCGGTAGCGATTTCATGAAGCGATAACGGGTAGAATCATGAAGAAAATCCGGAAAATCGTCCGAGAAGTCCAACCGCACTGGGTCGGGGACGGGTTTCCGGTGCGAAGCCTGTTTTCCTACAGCCAGGGAAACGACTTCGATCCGTTCCTGTTGCTTGATTACGGTGGCCCCCATGATTTTCCCCCCAGCGAAACCCGGCGCGGCGTCGAAGAGCATCCGCATCGGGGCTTCGAAACCGTGACGATTGTCTACCGGGGGGAATTGTCTCATCGCGATTCCAGCGGTAGTCACGGCTCGATCGGGCCGGGCGACGTTCAGTGGATGACCGCCGCGTCTGGCGTTGTGCATGAAGAGTTTCACAGCGACGCCTTTTCAAAAAACGGGGGCACGCTGGAAATGGTCCAGCTATGGGTCAACCTTCCGGCCAAAGACAAAATGTCGAAGCCTCACTATCAGGCGATCACGTCTTCACAGATTGTCCTGGTGCCACTAAGTGGAAACGCAGGAACATTGCGAGTCATCGCGGGAGAGTTTGCTGACGTTCGAGGGCCGGCCAAAACGTACTCGCCGATCAATGTCTGGGATTTGCAAATCAGTGCCAACGGTGCGGGCGACTTGCCGATTCCCGCTAATCATACTTCGCTCTTGATCGTGCAAACCGGATCCGTGAAGGCAAACGCAACACAGCTAAAGGCCGGCGAGCTGGTTTTGTTCGAGCGTTCGGCGGAACCCGAATCGGCAAACATCGTCGCCAACATCGACTCGCGGGTTCTTGTTTTGACGGGCCAGCCGCTAAACGAACCGGTAGTTGGACGCGGCCCATTCGTGATGAACACCCGGGAAGAAATTTCCCAGGCGATCGAGGACTACCAGGCTGGGCGGATGGGTCGGCTAACATAATACTGGCGGCCCGGCGGGCGAAGGCAACCGATACGAATCCATGGAATGCTGCGGTGAAAACAAGTCGGCTCGAAGCGTTCAGTGACGGTGTCCTGGCGATCATCATTACGATCATGGTGCTGGAGTTAAAAGTCCCGCACGGCCACGACTGGGAATCGGTGCGAGGGCTCGGACCAGTTTTTGCGACTTACGTGATGAGTTTCGTCTATCTGGGGATTTACTGGAACAATCACCATCATCTTCTGCACGTGACGGAGTCGATTAACGGATGGTCTCTGTGGGCTAACCTGCACCTGCTGTTCTGGCTGTCGCTAATCCCGTTCGTTACCGGATGGATGGGGGAAAACGAATTCGCGCACCTGCCGACTGCCCTTTATGGCGTGGTGCTGTTGCTCAGTGGCCTGGCCTGGAAGCTGTTTCAATTGGCCCTGATCCATGACCGAACAACAAACACCAGACTCCGAGAAGCCCTCGGCAGCGACTGGAAAGGAACTTTTTCGCTGATGATCTACGCGGTCGCTATTGGCCTGGCTTTCTTCAATTCCTGGCTGGCCATCGCCCTCTACATAACCGTAGCCCTAATCTGGCTAATACCCGACCGCCGTTTTGAAGCGAAAATCCGGGGCAACTCAACGTGAACGGCGAAAAATCTTGCTGTTCGATTGCCACATTCAATGCGAAATTGGCGAGATTGTTTGAATTACAGGCCGATGAATACTTTTGGCCGGGGGCCCAGGATAAACCGGTCGATGAGTTCTGCCTCTTTTTCCTCCGCCTTGCTGGCTTCAGTTTCATTCGGGACGACTCGTGATTCGGATTGACGGGCACTGATGGCATGAACAAGTTCTTCGGCGATGAGACTTTGTCCGTGAGTCGAATCCGGAGACACACCTTGTCCCGGCACTATCGAATTATTCACGACAAAGGCACGGGCACCCATCGTTTGGCAAGCTGAATTTGCCGCCGGACCGGAATAGACCTGAACCGATGAAAGATCCGTTTTCGTTTTCGCTTGTAGTTGCATTCGCGTCGCGGAGCCAAGCGGCACTGGTTTTTCTCCGGAAGCTGAGAGCAACTGGACAGCCTGAACCTTTTTTGAGCCTGAGCGTGGCATGTTTTCCCCCAAAACCGGAATTTCCGTGCGGTGAAACCCTCGTGTTGAAAACTTTCATAGTGATTGAGGCGAGAAAAAGAGCAGTGGCGGCTCAACACAAGAAAGAAATTTGCAAAAAAAACGGGAATCGCTCCCCTGACCATGCGTTCGTGTCGGAAATCATGCAGAATTCGGCAAATGAGGGCAGCCACGCAAGCTTGATGGATTGCCATGGATTGAGAATGAGAATGCAGGGGATTTCGCGAGCCGGTTTGGCGGTCAGAATGGTGGGCTATGAATTCTGTTGAATCTGAATCGTCCGGGGCGGACAAGCCTGGATTTGCGACTACGCACTGGAGCCTCGTTGCGGCGGCGGGGGACCTTGAGGGGGAGCGTGCGCGGGGGGCGCTGGAGGATTTGTGCTCGCGGTACTGGTATCCGCTGTATGCATGGTTGAGGCGGAGCGGCGACGGGCACGATGACGCCCAGGATCTGGTGCAGGCTTTTCTGATGGAACTGATCGAGCACCGACGGTTGGCCCTGGCCGACCGCGAGCGGGGGCGGTTTCGGTCATTTCTGCTGGCGAGCCTGAAGAATTTTCGGGCCAACAATTATCGGCGAGAGTCATCGCAAAAACGGGGTGGGGGAAAGTCTCATTTGTCGATCGATTTTTCGGGCGCGGCGGACACGTATTCCTGTGAACCGTACCATGACCTGACTCCGGACACGCTGTACGACCGAAAATGGGCGCTGCAATTGATCGAGCGGAGTATGCAGAAACTGGAAGCATCGGCCCGCGAGCGGGGGCGGGAGTCGCTGTTCGATTCGGTGCGGCCTGTATTGTCAGGGGTGGGGAACGAGAGCGGCTATCAGGAAATCGCCGATCAATTGGATATGTCGGTGGGAGCGGTGAAAGTCGCGGTGCACCGCTGGCGGGAGCAGCTGAGAGCGACGATCCGCGAGGAAATCCGCCAAACTGTGGCAACCGACGATGAGGTCGATGGCGAGTTGGACCATTTGTTCCGGATTCTGGCAGGAGGGGGGTGAGATCGTGGCATAGGCTTCCAGCCTGTGATTTCACCGTTAGAACCTTCTTAACCCCACAGGCTGGAAGCCTGTGCCACGTTTTCGATGTAACCTTTTCCCCGAAACCGGTTAGTTACGATGGAGGGGGACGTTGTCGCCCCCGATTGGTCCCGGATTTTCCTGAAGAGTTGTTGTGATGGCTGAATGCAAACAATGTGGACGAACACTGCCGGCGGATGCGGTCGGCGGGGCTTGCCCGGCGTGTCTGTTGGGGTTGGCCCGGCCGGCCAATCCGAACGCGGCACTGGGGGAGACTCGCGACCGGGAAGCCAATGGTTCGCCAGTGTGGTTTCCGACGGCCGCCGAATTGAATGAGCGGTTCCCGCAATTCCAGATCGAATCGTTGATTGGCCAGGGGGGGATGGGGGCGGTCTACAAGGCTCACCAGCCGAGCCTGGTCCGTCCGGTTGCGATCAAGATCATGTCGCCCCGAATCGCCGACGATCCGACTTTCGCCGAACGGTTCTCGCGCGAAGCCCGCGCGATGGCGCGGCTGAACCACCAGAATATCGTCAACGTTTACGATTTCGGAAATGTTGCCGGGTTGTACTATCTGGTGATGGAGTATGTGGAGGGCGTCAATCTGCGGCTGGCGATGAAGGCGGGGCAACTGGATTCCGCGCAGGCGTTGGCGATCGTGCCGCAAGTTTGTGAGGCCCTGCAATTCGCCCACGACTCGGGGATCGTGCATCGGGATATCAAGCCGGAGAATATCCTGATCGATCGTCGCGGCCGGGTCAAGATCGCGGACTTTGGGCTGGCGAAACTTGTGGCCGAAGAGAATTCGCAGCAGTGGACGCTGACCGGCTCGCGGCAAGTGCTGGGGACGCTCAGCTATATGGCTCCCGAGCAGATCGAACGGCCGGCGAGTGTCGATCACCGGGCCGACATTTATTCGCTGGGAGTCGTGTTGTACGAATTGTTGACGGGTGAGTTGCCACTGGGTCGGTTTCAGTTACCGGGCGAAAAGCACGCTGGGCATGCGGCGCTGGATGAGGTTGTGGCACGGACTTTGGAGAAGGCTCCGGAACGAAGATTTCAACAGGCGAGCGAATTTCGTACGGCAATCGAGGCGGCCCGGCAGAGTTCGGGATTCCGCCCGATTGGTCCGGCTCGAGAAGGACAGTCTGCGCCGGCCGCCGCGAAATTTTCGCCGGCCGCATCGTCGGACGTCCGCCATCCACGCGTTTCTTTCACGATCGAAAATCCGTGGCATGGGATGACCGTGACGCACGGCGTGTTGAAGGCGACTCGCGACGGGGTGCTGGTGGATTATGCGAAAAGGGAAAACGTGTTCCATCAGCCGTTTGGTGAACAGGGGCAGCATGTTCTGGACTACAAGGGAATTCTGAAAGCCGAGTTCAAAGAAGGCTGGTATTCGCACACGGTGATTCTGGAAATGGACAGCCCGGCTTCGCATACCGCTTTGCCGGCCGAAAAACCGGGAACACTTTCGTTTTCCATCGAGGGAAAGGACCGCGACGACGCGCGGCGTGTGGTCAACGCAATTCGTGAAGCGATCGGTCAGCCTGTGATCGTGGTGCGGCTGGAAAAACCGGATGAGGCCCGGGCCAACGCGCAAAAACGTGTCGGTTGGTCAGCGGCAGGGCTGATGCTGGCGGGGATGATCAATATGTTGTTGATCCCAGTTGTTTTATGGTTTTGGTGGCTCGTTCCAATTCAGCCGCTTCAGCCGAGCACGCCGGTTGTTCCGGTCGATAAGATTGCAAAACAAGACGGTTCCGGAACTGCAATCGTCATGGTCGCGGAATCCCAGCAAGAAAAGAACATCCTTGTTGGCGACGATTCCATCCGCATTGACTCAACGGATTCGGTTCTGTTGCCGGCATCACCGGATTCCTTCGATGGACAGCAAGCTTCCATTCCCAAGGCGATTATCAGTAGTCAAGGTTTTCAGGGAAGTTATCGCCCTACGTTGATCCTAAACATGATTGTGGGTTTCATTTGGATTCTGCTCGGCGGATTTTTCATTTCGGCCGGCTACTGCCTGGCCTCGTTGCAAAAATGGGGCTGGTGCCTGGCGATGGCGATTGTCGCTGTGATCCCGATACATCCCGGTTGGATTCTCGGTTTGCCATCCGGAATCATGGCCCTCGTCGAACTATCCCGCCCCAGCAACCGGGAGCAATTTAATCTGGATGTTTCGTAGAGCGTTTTCGAAATCCAGGTCGAGTTTGTAGTACCGCCTTTAGGCGCGAGAGATACATCGCGTTCCGGCTAAAGCCAGTACTACGAACATTTACGTATGGATGGCGCGGCTGCTGACTGCCAGGGCGGCTTCTTGCATGATCTCGGAGAGGGTTGGATGGGCGTGGCAGCAGCGAGCGAGGTCTTCGCTGCTGGCGCCAAAATTCATCGCCACAGCAGCTTCGCTGATCAAGTCGCCGGCCCGCATGCCAATCGCATGAACGCCCAGGATTCGGTCCGTTTTTTTGTCGGCGAGGACTTTCACGCGGCCGTCGGTGTCGCCCAACGTACGGGCCCGGCCGTTGGCTCCGTAGGGACAAACCCCTTTGTTGAATTCAATGCCGGCTTCTTTCAGCTGTTCTTCCGTGCGGCCGACCGAGGCGATTTCCGGATTGGTGTAAACGATCGCCGGGATCGCATCGTAGTTCACGTGTCCATGACCGGTCGCCATCATTTCGACGCAGGCGACACCTTCTTCGGAGGCCTTGTGAGCCAACATCGCTCCGCCTATCGCATCCCCGATGGCAAACACGCCGGGGACCGAAGTCTGGAAATGTTCGTTGACTTGAATTGCTCCCCGCTTGTCAGCAGTGATGCCCAGGTTGTCGAGACCGATGTTTTTTGTGTTTGGAACACGGCCTGCGCACATTAACACGCGGTCACACTGAATTTCTTCGCCACCCTTGATTTTCAACAGGCATCCATCGCCGGATTTTTTTGC